>JBGSRB010000082.1:0-4144 GCA_041737735.1 Anaerolineae bacterium
CAACGCGCTGACGCCCGCACCGACCACTGTGATCGTTGCCGTCGCCGCACCCACGCTGATCAAAAATTGGCGGCGGTCGATCTGCTGGGCGGATGCAGCCGTTTCCGCACTGCTCGCCACGCGGAAGCGCAGCGTGTTATACACATAGCTGACCGCCGCGCCCCACAGCACAAACAAGCCCACCAACCAGATGATCGACGGCAGCGGATCGCTTTGCGTCGTCAAATTCACCGCGCTGCTAAAAACAATGAACGGCAGCGCGACGATCGCACCCAACACGATGCCGGGAATGCCTTCGGTGCGTTGGCTGACCAAGCGGTGCATCAGCGCGGTGAACAACCCGCCCGCGATCACGCCGATGATCAACACGATGCCCACGCCCATCGCTTGTTCGGCAAGTTTGGCGGTGTCGTCGGTCGGTCCCAGATTCAAGCCGCGAATGATCGACACCATCGTGTCGATGCCGAAGGTGATCACGTCTCCCGGCAGGTTGCGCGCCAGCCAGTCGAACAGGTCAAACGGGGGAAAAGGCAAACCCGAAGCCGCTTGACCCAACGAACTCAGCGCAATCAACGGGATCATCAGCGCGCCACCAATGAGCGCGCCGGTGATGATGCGTGGCTGTTTCATAAATAACGCTCCTTAAATTATCATAACGAGTGAAGATGTGACGCGCCGTAAACGAGCGATCATTCGTTAAGATTAGGTGATTTGCATGAGCGTGAGTTGAGAACAGCCCTACAGCGGGGCGATCCTCTGTACGGATCGCCCCGTATCACAGCATCAGCCTGTGGTTTTCATCCCCGCCGCGATGCCGTTGATCGTCGCCAGCACCGCGCTCAACGTTTCCTCGGACGGCTCGACGCCCGGCGCTGCTGCCCGCAGATCGCGCAGCAGGCGCACCTGAATGAAGTTGAGCGGATCGATGTACGGGTTGCGTCGTTCAATCGAGCGCTGCATGACCGGCGCATGATCGAGCAGGTTACGTTCCCCGATAATCTGGCAGATATGCACGCGCGCGCGTTCGTGTTCGGCGCGCAGGTTCTCGAAGATCGTCGCGCGCAGCGCTTCATCTTCAACCAGCGTGGCGTAATATGCCGCGATGCCCATGTCGGCTTTGGCGATGTCGAGTTCGACATTATCGACCAGCGCGCGGAAGAACACCCAATCGCTGTACATGGTTTGCAGCAAACCCAAGCCGCCATAATTCGCGCAGAATTGTTCCAGCGCCGCGCCCACGCCATACCACGACGGAATGATCGCGCGGCTTTGCATCCACGAGAACATCCACGGGATCGCGCGGATCGATTCGAATCCGCCTTTGCTGCGCTTCGCCGGACGGCTGCCGATGGGCAAGCGCGCCAGTTCATTGATCGGCGTCGCCTGCTGCCAATATTCGAGAAAGCCCGACGTTTCATACACGAACAGACGATAGGCTTGTTGACTGCCATCCGCCAAGCGCGCCATGGCGTCGCGCCACGCAGGATCGATCTCGCTTTGGTTCAACTGTGCCATGGCGATCAGCACCGCGTGCATGACCTGCTGCAAATGGCGGCGCGCGATCTCCGCGTTGCTGTAGCGATAGGCGATCACTTCGCCCTGCTCGGTGATCTTCACGCGCCCTTGCAGCGCGTTGGGCGGCTGTGCCAGGATCGCTTTGTTGGTAGGTCCGCCGCCGCGCCCGATGCTGCCGCCGCGCCCGTGAAACAATTCGACCTGCACGCCGTGCTGCGCGCACACCGTCGCTAACGTGTGCTGAGCTTCGTACAAATTCCAGTTAGAGGCGAAATAGCCGCCGTCTTTGTTGCTATCACTATAGCCCAACATGATCTGCTGATTCATGCCGCGCGCTTCTAGGTGCGCGTGGTAGATCGGGTTCTCGAACAGCGCCGTCATGATCTGCGGGGCGTGCTTGAGATCGTCGATGGTCTCGAACAGCGGCACGAGATCGATGGCATCAGCCACGCCGACTTCGCGCGCGAACAAGAGCAGGGTCAGCACGTCGCTTGGCGCTTCGCTCATGCTGCCGATCACGCAGTCGATGGCGCTGCTGCCATACTGCGCGTGCGCGCGCGCGATCATGCGCCACGAATTGACCACACGCGCCACCGTGTCGCTGAACACCGTTTCATCATCGGCATTGACCGGAAAGAAGGGGCGGCGGCTGGTCAGTTCTTCGGTGAGCAAGGTTTGTTTTTGTGCTTCGGGTAAACTGGCATAATCGACTTCCTGCCCGTAATAGCGCAGCAGTTCGGCAACGGTGGCGCGATGCAGACGCGCGTCCTCGCGAATATCCAGCGGCACGAGATGCAGCCCAAAACGCTTGACCTTCTCGATCAGCCGCCCTAACGCGCCGTTGGCGACATAAATGCCGCGATTCTCGGCTAAACTGCGCTGCGCGATAGCTAAATCCGCGATCAGATCATCATGTGTCGGATAGCCATCCGCCGCCAGTCGATCATAAATCGCGCTCAACATCACGCGGTAGACCTCATCGGGCGACCGTTCGGGAAAACCGATGCTTTGCGCGCGTTCGAGCAGTTCCGCCGATACGTTGACCTCATCGGTCGATTGCGTCAAGTGTTCGCGCAAAAACGCGATTTCTGCCAGATACACTTCGCGGGCGGCGGCGCGTTGGGTGCGCAGCGCGGCTAACGTGACATCGGCGGTCACGTTCGGGTTGCCGTCGCGGTCGCCGCCGATCCATGAGGCGAATTGCAGCACGCCGGGCAGTTCCGACCAATCTTCATCAGGATAGGCGGCGCTGAGCGCGTGACGCAGATCGTCGTAAATGTCGAGGGTGACTTCCATGATCACCGACGTGATGAAGTACAAGCCAAAATCGACTTCATCCTCCACGCGCGGACGGCTGGCGCGGTTTGGGCGCGTTTGCCACAATTCTTCGATTTCTTCGCTCAAGGCGGCTTCGAGCGCGCGTGCTTCCCGTGCCAGCAGATCGCGCCCATCTTGCCACGCCATCCAATCAGTGATGTGGCGCAGCTTGATCAGCACTTCTTTGCGCTTGGCTTCCGAGGGATGCGCCGTCATGACCAGACGTACGCGCAATTTCGCCAGCAGCGCGCGCAGCGTGTCGGCGCTCATACCGCTGGCGGCAAGATGCTGGATCGCCGTCTCGACCGATTCACTCAAGCCGCGCGTGGCTTCACGGTGACGCAGCACGCGGATACGCTGCTGATCTTCCGCGATGTTGATCAACTGGAAGTAATTCGAGAACGCTTTCGTCAGCACGCGCAGCGCATCGAGATCGAGATCGTCGATCAGCGCGCGCAGTTCGTCATGCGCGCCCGCTTTGCCCGCGCGTCGATCTTTAGCGGTGCGGCGCACTTTTTCCACCAGTTCAAAGGCATCGTCGCCGTGCTGCTCGCGGATCACCACGCCGAGCAAGCCTCCAAGCTGGCGGATGTCGGCGCTCAGGGCAGTGTGCAGATCCATTGTTTCGTTCATAGCGTCCCGTTTGGCTCATCGTTTGGCTAAAGGATTCATGTTCATCATCGGTTTAGAAGCGTCGCCAGCCGCGCCGCAGCAAAAATGCCACTGATGTCGCGATGCCCGCTGCCAGCGCGATATACCAGCCCCATTGTTCCTGCACCACCTGCCAACCCGCCACCACGCCGAAGATCAGCGGCACGGTGATGATGATAAACAGAACAAGCACGATCCACACCCACCAGGTGGCGAGTTGATGCTGGCGGCGAAAGCGATTCACATCGGTAATCTCGTCGGTGCGCCAGCGATCGCCCATGTGCGCGCGCAGATCATCAAGGAACGGTTCGGCTTGCAGATCGTTGGGGCGCATTTGCAGATACAGCATGGATCGGCGCGCGCCCGCCAGTTGATACACCAGCAGCACCATGTCGGTGTTCTGTGCCGACACCAAACTCCAATTCACCGCCTGTCTGACGCCGGGTGGCAGCACCGGGGCGACACCTTCAAGGTCACCTGCGCGTGCCAGACGACTTTGCCGATAATAGCCCGCTTCGATCACAGCGTCCCACGGCACGACGATGCGCTGCCCTGTGATCCAGTTGCGATTGTGGTAGATCAGCGCCTCGTCGGTCAGTTCGTAATCCAGCTTGGCAAGCGTGAAGTCAAACACATAGCGCATTCGGCGTTCACCTTTCCG
>JBGSRB010000103.1:0-2115 GCA_041737735.1 Anaerolineae bacterium
CCTTGCGCGCGGCGGGCATGGCGATCGTTCACGGCAATGTGACGGATCGCGCGGCTGTGATCGGCGCGGCGGCGGGCTGTGATTATGTGTTCCATGTGGCGGCGGCGTTTGAAGGCGTCGCCAACACGCACGCGGTCAACATCGAAGGCACGCGCAGTGTCGCGCTTGCCGCTGTCGAAGCTAAGGCGCGCCGCGTGATCTATGTCAGCAGCATCGCGGTGTATGGCTACAATCAACAAATGATGCCGGAAAGCGCGCCGCATGGCTACGGCACGTATCCCTATGCTTCGAGTAAAGCACACGGCGAAACCGCGCTGATCACCGTCGCCCGTGAGCATCACTTAGCCTACACGATCACGCGCCCCGGCATGATCTACGGCGCGGGCAGCGCCAACTGGACGCGCGACTTATTCCAGCTTGTGCGCCGCGCGCCCGCCCGTTTTGTCGGGGATGGCAGCGGCAGCGCTTACCCGATCCACGTTGATGATGCGGTCGATCACCTGCTGATTGCGGGCGCGCACCCCAACGGCGCGGATCACATCTTCAACTGTGTGCCTGATCCCGCCCCGACATGGCGTGAGTGGCTGCTGGCATACGCCCAACTCGCGGGGCATCAACGTTATCAGGGCATCCCGTCGCTGCTGATCGCCGCGCTGGCGGGCGCAGCGATGCTGTTCGCGCCGCGTCAGCACATCCTGCGCGATCTGCCGGATATGATGGCGTATGTGCAGCGGCGCACGCACATTCCGATGAATAAATCGCGCGATCTACTCGGTTGGTCGCCCGTCGTAAGCCTGAATGATGGTGTGGCGACGTGCGCGGAGTATCTGCGCGCTGAAGGCTTGCTGTGAGCGCGCTGGCAAGCGAACTCGCCTTCGATGTCGCGCGGATGCTGTTCGTTGTCGCGATCGGCGCGGGCGCGGTGTGGTTGGCGTGGTGGCTGCTGATCGAAACCGAAGGCGTGTATCTCGGTCGGCGCGTCGTGATCTGGCTGTATGACCTGTACGCCAGCCGCTACGATGGCATCAAAAACTTTCACGCGGAATATGATCATATGTTTCTGGCGCAGCCCTTGCTGCAACTGCTGATCCCGCGCACCGATCCGCTGGTGTTGGATGCCGCCGCCGGCACGGGACGCATGGCGTTAGCGCTGCTCAATCATGCCCACTTCAGCGGGCGCGTGATCAGCGTTGATCTCAGCACGCGCATGTTGGCAATCGCGCAAGCCAAGCTCGATGGCGATCCGCGCGCGCCGCTGGCATTGAGCGCAGCAGAAACCCTGCCCTTCGCGGCTGAATCGTTCGATGTGGTGACGTGTCTCGAAGCGCTCGAATTCATGGAACAGCCCGCCACCGTTCTCGCGGAATTGGCGCGCGTGTTAAAACCCGACGGCGTGCTGCTGACCACGCAGCGCATCCGCACGCGCTTGATGCCGGGCAAAACCTGGTCGGATGATGATCTGCGCGCGGCACTGGATTCGGCGGGTTTTACCGACGTTACCGTGGAATACTGGCAGGTCGATTACAACCGCGTCTGGGCGCGCAAAACCTAATTCTCAGGCTTGACACGCGCCCCGACTCGCATATACTTATTTTCACAACACTATGCCGGAGTGGCGGAATTGGCAGACGCGCTACGTTCAGGGCGTAGTTCCTGTACAGGAGTGTGGGTTCGACTCCCACCTTCGGCACACACGAAAAACCGCAGTCACGCGACTGCGGTTTTTTATTTGCTTCTACTTTTATCCCGCGATCACGACCATTTTGAGCGTGGTCATGTCCTCAAGCGCATAGCGCGGTCCTTCCCGCCCCACGCCGCTGTTTTTGTTGCCGCCATAGGGCATGTGATCAACCCTGAACGTTGGCACATCGTTGATGATCACGCCGCCCACGTTCAAACGCTCGACCGCGCGCATGACGTGGCGCAGATCGTGGGTATACACGCCCGTCTGCAACCCGAACTCGCTGTCGTCAGCCAGACGCAGCGCCTCATCAAAATCGGTGAAGGGCGTCAGCGTGACGACGGGCCCGAAAATCTCGTGCGTCCACACTTTCATGCTGGTGTCCACGTTTTCGAGAATGGTCGGGTGCATGGTGCGTCCGTCGCGGTCGCCGC
>JBGSRB010000137.1:0-2578 GCA_041737735.1 Anaerolineae bacterium
GCGCGTCCAAGCGCGCGGTTCGTCAGTCTGTCCGAAGAAAATTGCCAGATCACTGCGGTGGTCACGGTTGGGGATGCTGGTCAGTATTTCTTTGAAGTTTTCGATGACGGTATGCGCTTGATCACGCTACCGTTTGTTGCTCAAGCGAACGAAACCTTGACGCTCGGCGTTATGTTGGAGCGTGCGCCGATGGAAGGCGCGCCGGGCGTTGCTGTCGGCATCACCAACGGAGAGCCAGCCGCGACGATTCGTTATTACGCGCTGGTGGATCCGTTCTTGATCTCGACGGACTGCCTGAGCCTGTTCGACTGCCAGCAGATCACCATTCCGGAGTCGGCGGTGGTGGGCGCGCTGCCCGAACTGACGCAGGCATATTATGAACCCGGCAACATCAGCCCGAATGTGTTCCTCAATCCCGGCACGTATTGGGTGTTCGACACGGATACCGATGCAGAAGGCAGAAGTTACTATCGCATTTTGTTGGCGTGCAACTACCTGTATGTGCCGCTGGAAGCGATGGAACCAAATTTCGATGCAGTGTGGCAGGGGCGCGCGCTCCCGACTTTGGGCAGTAATGTTCCGGCGGGCGACCAATAGTTGTTATGGCGGGGCGATCCACTTAGATCGCCCCACTCCAAGGGATCATCATGCCTGAAAGCGATCTTATTCACCCCGATGAACTGCCGCTGACGATTGACTCCTTAGCCGAGCAGTTCGCCGCGTGCGGGTTAGCCGCCGGACAAACTGTGATCGTCCACATGAGCATGAGCGCGCTTGGTTGGATCGCGGGCGGCGCGCCCGCCGTGATTCTGGCGCTGCTGCGCGTGCTGACGCCCAACGGCACGCTGATGATGCCCGCATTTTCCGCCGACAATACTGATCCGGCGCACTGGCGCAACCCGCCCGTGCCAGACCATTGGTGGGCGATCATTCGTGAGCATACGCCCCCGTATGATCCGGTGACGACGCCGACGCGCGGCATAGGGCGGGTGGCGGAATTGTTCCGCACTTGGCACGGCGTGATCCGCAGCGCGCACCCGGAAGCATCATTCGCGGCAGTGGGTCCCAACGCTGCTGATCTGCTCGGCGATCCGCCGTCGCTGACGCATATTTTCGCTGATCCGTCACCGATCAGCCGCTTATATGAACTCGACGGTCATGTAATGCTGATCGGTGTCGATCATAATCGCAACACATCGCTGCATCTGGCGGAATATCGCGCGGATATTCCGCGTCGCTATATCCGTGAAGGCACGGCGATGCTGATCGATGGTGTGCGGCACTGGCTGGCGTATGATCTGATGGATTTAGACGACAGCGATTTTCCCGCGTTGGGCGCGGATTATGCCAGCGCGTACAACATCCCGCTGGGGCGGGTGGGGCGCGCCGAAGTGCGCTTCATGCGGCAGAAGCCGCTGATCGATTTTGCGGTCGGCTGGCTGGAAACGCATCGGCGGGCGGTGGAATCAAGTGTAGAAGGGTGAGACATGGCACAGCACAAATGGCGCGTGACAATTGAAGTTCCTCAAGATGATTATGACGAACTCACTGCGGAAGCGGCAGCGCACAGGCTGCAACAAATCAGCCAGCGGATGCAGGAAGCCGTAACTACACTGTACGCGGATGCCGAAGTGGTCGAAGTGATCATCGCGTCGCAGGATGATGAACTTTATGATCCGGTAGAGGCATTCCGCGAAAGTTGGGAGGATGCGTTGGCTGGACGCACTTATCCGCTGGATACGTTGTGGGATGACCTCGCTGATGAGTGAGCCGCGCATTGTTGTTGAATTTACCCGGCGCTTTAAGAAAGACTTGAACCGCTTGAGTAAAAAATACAAACACGTGCGTTCTGATGTGCAACCCGTAATTGATCGTTTGGTGAATGGTGAAAAATTGGGGGTACAAATCCAGCTTCTTGATTATGCTGTTTACAAGGTGCGGGTGCGTTCAATTGATCAACAGCGCGGTAAAAGCGGTGGCTATCGCCTGATTTACTATGCGGTTCAGGCGGAGAAGTTGCTGCTGCTCACCATTTATGCCAAAAACGAAGCGTCTGATTTGCCTGCCAGCACCATCCGCGCGATGATTGAAGATCACGAGTCAGATTAATTACCCTGAGGTGTGTATGTCCACCGCTTTATTTGACGAAACCACACGGCGCAAGCTGGAACAATTGATGCTGTTCGCGGCGCGCGTGCGTTCCGGCGCGATTAAGGGCGAACGGCGCAGCATCAAGCGCGGGACGAGCATCGAATTTGCCGATTATCGCGATTATGCGCCGGGCGACGATCTGCGGCGGCTGGACTGGAACATCTATGCGCGGCTGGATCGCCCGCTGATCAAGCTGTTTGAAGATGAAGAAGATTTAGCGGTGCATCTGCTGATCGACGCCAGCGCCAGCATGGATTGGGCAGCGCCCGAAGCACCCGACACCCACAAATTCGATTTCGCACGGCGCTTGATCGCGGGCTTGGGTTATGTGTCGCTGACCAGCGGCGATCGCTTGAGCATCACGGCGCTGACGGCGAACGGCGCGCAGCCCTTCGGACCCGCACGCGGGCGCGGTTATGGCGTGCGC
>JBGSRB010000144.1:0-1975 GCA_041737735.1 Anaerolineae bacterium
CTGCTGCCGCCGCTGCCGTTAGGGGTCGCCGTTGGCTGGATCGCGGTCGGCGTGTTCGGGATAGCGTGGTTTCTCGCGCTGCGCCGTATGATCACGCCGTCACGCTTCGCGTTAATTGCGCTGATCGTGGTGGGTGTCGAACTCGCCGCGCTTGGCTCGTCGTGGCTCGAATGGCGTCCGCTGCGGGCTGCGCCGTCGTTCACGCAAACCCTGATCGATGCTGGAGTGTATCGCGTGTACAGCCCGACGTACAGCCTTGAGCAGGATGTCGCCGCGCGGCTTGGTTTGCGCGTATTCGGTGGCGTCGATCCGTTTCAGATCGCGGCAGTCAGCGCCGCGATTCAGGCGGGCGGCGGGATCGCGCAGGCGGGTTACAGCGTGGTGCAGCCGCCGATCACGACGCTTGATCCGGCAGATGCCAATCGCGACGCACAGATCGACACGGCGATTTTGGGCGCATGGGGCGTGACCCATGTCGTATCGGCGTATGCGATCGAGCATCCACAGCTTGAGCTAATCACGGTTGATGAAGCAACACCCGCTTATGTGTATGCCAACCGCGATCCGGCGCTGACGACTGATTTTGACGCGCATTCGCGCTGGCTGATCGGGTGGGCGAACCTGCCACCGCCCGTCGCCGTGCAGCTTGCCGATGATCTGACGCGCGGCGGCTTGCTTGTGACATTCGGCACATTTACGCTAGTATCTGCGCTGGTTGTCATCATTCTAAGCAATCGGAAAGCGACGCCTGCATGACCCAACGTTCAACTCTGCCGCTGTTCGTGCTGGCGGCGGCGCTGGCGATCCTCTTTCACCGCTTCATAATCGGTGAAGTTTTATATTGGGGCTTGCCCGCGCTGCAATTCATTCCGTGGCGTGATCTCGCGGTTGACCTGCTGCGCGCCGGACAGTTTCCCCTGTGGAATCCGTATAACGGTATGGGCGCGCCGCTATTCGCCAATTATCAAACGGCGCTGCTGTATCCGTTCAGTTGGGCGAGTTTCGTTTTACCCATTCCGCAGACGATGAGCGTGATCGCGGTGCTGCACCTGTTCATCGCCGGGTGGGGCATGTGGCGCTTCAGCGGACGCTTAGGCGCAGACGGGATCGGGCGCGGCATCAGCGCGCTGGCGTTTGGCTTGGCGCAGTATCTCGTCGCGCGCACGGGGACATTCCCGATCATTCAGGCGGCAGCGTGGCTACCGTGGATCGCGTGGGCGGTCGTGAGTTTGATTAGCACGGGGCGCGCGCGTTATGCCGGATTGCTGGCGCTGTTCATCGCGCTGCTGCTGCTGGCGGGTCACGCGCAAACGGCATGGTACAGCCTGCTGCTGGTTGGCGTGATCGCGTTGTATTGGGCGCTGATCATCATGCGTAGCGCGCTGACTCCACGTGAGATCGTGCGCCGTTTGGGGTTAGCGGCGCTCGGCGTGATCATCGGCGCGGGGATCGCTGCGCCGCAGCTTGCCGCGACGGGCGAATTATTAACCCAATCGCAGCGCTCGACGGGCGTCGATTACGACTTCGCCATGAATTACAGCTATGCGCCCGCGCGCACGCTCAATTTGATCGCGCCGAATGTGTTCGGCACGCCCGCCGACGGATCATACATCACGGGCGGCGCGTATTTTGAGGATGCGGTCTACATCGGTTTGCTGCCGCTGGTGTCGGCAGTCGCCGCGATCATTGGCTGGATCAGTCGCCGCCGCGATCCGGATCGCCCGCGCGCGTTCACATCCGTTCCCCTGTGGATCGGCGTGGCGATCGTCGCGTTCGTGCTGGCGTTGGGGCGCTATACGCCGATCTTCCCGTTCTTATTCGACAACATCCCCACATTTGACCTGTTTCAAGCCCCCGTGCGCTGGCACATATGGACGGTGTTCGCGCTCAGCACGCTGGCGGGCATCGGCGCGTCGGCATGGGGACGCGGCTACCGTTTGCGGCGCTGGACGATCCGCTTGACGGTGGCGTGCGG
>JBGSRB010000170.1:0-16327 GCA_041737735.1 Anaerolineae bacterium
CGACGGCGACCAAGCGCCGTCCCCACGTCGTGCGGCTCAATAACAGCGCTGCCAGCACCGCGATGATCAGCCAGACGACCGCCGCCGCCGGAATCACGCCGCCGATGAAGCCGCCGCCCCAGAAGCGCATCTCTGGCGGAATGCTGCCGCGCGGCGCGCCGCCCGAATAAATCAGGGCGACGCCGTAAACGACGAAATTCATGCCCAATGTGGCAATGAACGGCGTGACGTTCAAGCGTGTGATGACGATGCCATTCACCAGCCCGATGCCCGCACCAATTGCCAGCACCAGCAGGATCACCGGAATGATGCGATCCGGCTGACCGGCGATCATCTGCGCGGTCATTACATCCGCGAGGATGACAATCGAACCGACGGATAAATCCAGCCCACCGCTGATCATGACGGCGGTTTGTCCGATGGCGACCAGCCCAATCGGCGCACCTTGCCGCGCCAGATTGATCAGGTTGCTCGGTTCTGCCGAGCGCGGCGACACGATCGCCAGCACGATCACCATGCCGATCAGCACGAAAAAGATCACCGGAATGCGTCTGAAGGGGCGCAGGCGTTCGGTCAATGTGCGGCGTGGTGGGGGCGCGACCGTCTGCATTAAGCGTTCTCCGCAATTTCGAGGATCATCTCGACTTCAACCGGAATATTGCCCGGTAGTTCATTTGTGCCAATGGCTGAACGCGCGTGCGCGCCGCTGACGCCGAATAGTTCCACCAGAAAATCAGACGCGCCATTCATCACTTTAGGTTGATCGTTAAAGCCGGGCGCGCTGGCGACAAAGCCGAGTAACTTGATCACGCCGGACACGTGATCGAGCGAGCCGAGAACTTCGCGCGCCGAAGCCAGACAATTGATCGCGCAGTAGCGCGCCGATTCGTACCCTTGCTCGACCGAGACTTCAGCGCCGAGCTTGCCCAGATACAAATATCCGCCCTCGGCGCGGGGACCATGTCCGGCGATGAACAGCAGATTGCCCGACCGCCGCGCGCGCACATACGTGCCGCCGCTGGCAGGTGCTGCGGGCAGCGTGATGCCTAGTTCATGTAAGCGTGCTTCAATCGACATCGGCGCTGATCCTCTAACTGGCTTGAAGCTGTAAGAAGCGGGCGGGGGTGTGGATGAGCATTTGATCGACCGCCGCTTGATCCAAGCGCTGACGCAGCAGCGGCACAAATTGTTCGAGAATGTAGGTTAAACCCGGCGCGCCATTGTAGCTTTTCCAGTACGATTTACGCGCCAGATCGCCCGCCAGCACGATCTGCTGACCAAAGCCCGCCTCAACCAGACGCACAATGAAATCGACGCGCTGGCTGTCAGGATAATATTTCTCTTTGCTGATCTGGTCATAGCCGAGCAGCGCGCCCGTGCGGGCAACGGCGACATGATAATCCCAGTCGAGCAGGCGATCCATGTGTCCGATCAGGATGCGCTCAGGCGCGACACCGAGCGAACGCAGCAGCGCGACTTGCTCCAGCGCCATCGTTCCGGCTTCCGTGTGTGTGGAGATCGGCGCGCCGGTCCGTAGATGCGCCACCGCCGCCGCGCGGAACACATTATCTTCAAGCGGCGTGATCGTGTTCAGGCTTGAACCCGCTTTGATCACGCCCGCGCGCACGTCGGTGTCATCGATGCCGCTTTCGACATCGCGGATCATTTCGTCCGCGAGATCAGCGACGCTGCGCCCCTCGACCAACGGTTTGCAAAATGTCTCTTTGATAAAACCCGTGGTGCAGATAACGTGTGCGCCGCTGCTTGCCGACACGCGACGCAGCCCCAACGGACTTTGACCGTAATCACGGGTGGTCATTTCGACCAACGCACCGCCACCAGCGGCGCAAAAGTTGGTGAGTTCGGTGATGGCAGCAGCTTCGCTGTCCATTTTCAGATCGGCATCGGTGACATTCGCCGGTGGAAACGTCAGCAGATGCTCATGGGGATAGGTAACGCCAAGTAACTCAGGTTGAAGATCACCGCGAACTGTGCGTATCATAAATAAACTTTCGCATTAAAATATAGGAAATTTGCAAATCTGGTACGTACCACTTAAAAGTAACACCCTTAAACACGCTTGTCAATAAGTTTGCCTAATCTGATCATCAAGACAAAGAGTAGCGCAACCCGTTATGAAGACCGCGACCGAACCACAATGGCGCTTGCAACCAGCGCAAGCCGCGCCGCTGCATGTGCAGCTCGAACAACGCATCAAAGAGCAGATCGCGCAGGGACACTGGAAAGCGGGCGAACAGATTCCGTCTGAACGCGCCTTGATGCAGCTCGCAGGCGTCAGCCGCGCCACCGTGCGCCAGACGATCAACTCGCTGGCGCAGCATGGCATTCTCGAACGTCAGCATGGACGCGGCACGTTCGTCACCCGTCCCAGCTATGAACAACCGCTGCATCCGGTTTACAGCTTTTCCGAGCATATGCAGCAGTTGGGGCTGCGCTTGGATGATCACATCCTTCGGCAGGAAGCCTTAGCCGCGCCCGAAGATGTCGCCCGCTTGCTGCAAGTTCCGGTGGATACGCCGCTTGTGCATTTACAACGCTTGCGCTTGCTGGCAGGCGTGCCGCTGATGATCAACAGTTCGTTTGTGTCACAGGCGCATTGTCCCGCGCTGCTGACGGAAACGATTCCGGCGTCGCTGTATCGCCTGCTGACGGAAAAATATGGGTTTGCGCTGCGGCGCTCGGTCGATGTTCTCGAAGCGATCTCGGCGGATGCGGTCATGGCGAATCATTTGCAGATCGCGCGCGGCGTGCCGCTGATGTACGTCATTCGCGTTGCCTACACCGATCAGGATGTGCCGCTGCATGTGGGTTACAGCTACATTCGCGGGGATATGTGCCGCTTTCGCATCGATCTGCGCTCACAAATTGAATTGATCCCGCACGACCTCGCTTGACACCGCACCGAGCGCAACCAATCGTTTGGGCGACTCAGATCACGGCTACGCCTTCGGTGCGCGTTAAGTCGGCGTAAAGCGCGCTGAGGCGCTCGGTCATCTGCCCGCTGCTGCCATCCCCGATTGTGCGCCCATCCACGCGGGTGATCGGCGCGAGTTCGCCCATCGTGCCTGTGCAGAACATTTCGTCGGCGGTGTGAACTTCGTACAAGCTCAGATCGCGCACTTCACACGGAAGATCATGGCGGCGACACAGATCGATCACCGTCGCCCGCGTGATCCCTTCGGGGCATGATCCCGCCGTGGGCGTGATCAGCGTGCCGTGTTTGACGATGAACACATGCGTCGCGTTGGTTTCCGCCACGAAGCCGCGCACATCCAGCATGAGCGCGTCGTCAGCTCCGGCGGCGTTCGCCTCAATTTTGGCGAGGATCGAGTTCAGCATATTGCACGAGTGAATTTTCTGATCGAGACATTCGGGCGGAATCCGGCGCGTCGCCGCCGTGATCAGCGTCAGCCCTGTTTTCGCATATACGGGCGGCTTGTGTTCCGCCAAAATGATCAGCGTGCAGCCGGGTGTGTTCACGCGCGGATCCATGCCGCTGGTGTATTTCACGCCGCGCGTCAGCGTCAGGCGGATATGCACGCCATCGCTCATGTGATTGGCTGCCAGCGTGCGCTTGATCTGCTCGATGATGTGATCGTGCGGCGGAATATCGGCATAGGCGAGCGCCAGCGCCGAGTCGCGCAGGCGATCCAGATGTTCGATCAGCTTGAAAATGCGCCCGCTGTACAGCCGCAGCCCTTCCCACACGGCATCGCCATTTTGCACCGCCGAGTCGAACGGACTGATCGCGGCTTGGTCACGGTGAACCAAATTCCCGTTGATGTTGACGATGAGATCGCGGTTCTGCTCTAAAAAATCTTGTTTCATCGTGGGTTTTTACCTCAAGCGATGCTGATACAGGCGTTGATAAAGCGCGTTACAGGCGTCCCAGCGGGCGCGCAACCGCTCAGGGATCGGCTCACTGCGCGGTTGATAGGGCGCGAATCCGGTGGATTGCTCGACGGTGGCATACCAGTATTTAGCCCACACGCCATCGGTCGCGCGCTTGCCCGCCGCCCACGCCAGCATCGCCTCGTCAAACGGCACGCCCACCGCGTCGCATAACAACGATAACGTTCGGCGTGGATTTTGCAACACATCCGCCGCGTCGATCACGGGCGGCGTTGTGCCTGTGCGCTGACGCGCGCGCTCAAACAATGCCCATTGTTGGGTCAGTCCGGTTTGGTCAAGTTCGGGATCGGGGATGACTTGATCCAGCGAGATCAGCATCGCGCTTGGCTCACGGATGAGAAAGCAGTTTGTCAGCGCGTCCGTCCATGCAAGATCGATCTGCGGCAGCAGATGATGCGTCATGTGCT
The DNA here is from genome assembly GCA_041737735.1 of Anaerolineae bacterium. GTDB lineage: Bacteria > Chloroflexota > Anaerolineae > Aggregatilineales > Phototrophicaceae > Flexifilum. The sequence goes on from JBGSRB010000170.1 coordinate 4,341, forward strand.
TCTGGTAAAAAATCGCTTTACCAGCGGGGATTGTGCTGGTCAACATCTGCGCGACTGTGCGCCAGTCGGTTTCGTAAGCGGCGATCACTTCATCCGCGCCGGGATGCTGATCGCGGTAGGGTGAGTGTGTCAGGTAATGCGCATACAGCGGCTCATCGATCACCACCGTGTCGGCGCGGCTGTCCCATGAACGCATCAGCGCGGTGGAAATGTTGCGCGGTCCCGACCACATGGCGAGATACAACGGGGTGGGTGCATGGCTCATGCTGGGCGATCCTCAAGCGGAAAGCGGGCGAAGTGGGTTACATGTTAACACTTGGCGCGCCGCACCCGCAATGCGCTGATCGCACGCCTAACCTTAACGCGCAGCGCTAGTGTGAGTGAACAGTATTTGTAGTTGGGGGGAAGCTAGGGTAGAGGTTGGGGCGCGATCGGTTCGGTGTGCATGATCGCGCCCTTGCAGGGGTGTTGTCAGCTCATGATGCCGAACACCTTAGTTCAGGCGTTCTTCGACATTCTTGCGTAACTCGGCAAATTCTTCTTCGAGGCGCTTCAGCATGGGTTCGACGGTATCACGTCCGGTGTTCAACCCATCCTCGACATTTTTAGCCAATTCGTGGCGCGCTTTCTTGCCGGAAGTGGGCGCAAACATCAACGCTAGGGCTGCGCCGATGCCCAACCCAAAGCCCATCACCACCAAGATCATGACCGTGCGCTCACGCATGGCGTGCATAGCGGCGTCTTGACTGTAGTAGATTCGTTCATTACTCATCGTTTAGTACCTTCATCTGTTATAAACATTGTGCAATTTCAAACAGGATGCACCCAATCACTTGCGCGCACCCTGCAATGACTGCTTTAGCCCGACAATATGCGGCGTCCGGTCACTAGGCGCAGCACCGCTAAAAGCACAATCGCGCCGATGAACGCCACAAAAATGCTCCAAACATTGAAGCCGGTCACGCCTGCTTCGCCCAATTGATTGAACAGAAAACCGCCGATGAAAGCGCCGACAATGCCGACGACGATGTCCATCAACAAGCCTTGTTGACGGTTACTTTTCATAACCATACTTGCCAGCCAGCCAGCAATAGCACCGACGACTATCCAAGCGAGCCATCCCATTTGATCCATGATGTTTCCTTTGTACTACTGTACTTGTGGCGCGGATTGCCCTTACCTTCATTATAGAATTTATGCGTTACTGCTACATGCGTCATCTAGGGGATTAAGCTATCGTTCTTTCGGATGATCGTGGGGGGTGCTTATTTGATATAGTAATCGCCCAAATTGAAGCTGTGTTCCATCACCAGCGCGATCACTTCCGTGCGGCTGGTGACATCCAGTTTGGCGAGAATGCTGCCCACATGCGATTTCGCGGTGGAAACTTCAATCGTCAGCAGGTCGGCAATCTCATGGTTACTCTTGCCTTTCACCATATGAATCAGCACCTCTTGTTCGCGGGGGGTCAGCGTTTCAAAGCGTGATTTCGGTTTTTGCAGCGCTTGAACGAGGATGTCGGTCACTTCGGGCGCATACGTCGAAATGCCGTTGTGCGCCGCGCGAATCGCTTTGGCGAGATCGTCGGCTGACACTTTCTTAAACAAGTAGCTGATCGCCCCGGCAGCCAGAACATCTTTAATCAAGCGTTCCTCACCGAAGCTGGTCAGGGCGATAATCCGCATATCGGGGAAGTTGGCATGGATCATCCGCGTCGCGGTGATGCCATCCATGATCGGCATGAGCAAATCCATCAAGATGATGTGAGGCTGCTTTTCGGCGCACACCACCAGCGCTTCTTTGCCATTCGCCGCTTCGCCAACCAGGTGTAAATCGGGATAACTCATCAGAAAGACGGCTAAGCCCTTCCGCAGCATGGCATGGTCATCGACAATCGCAATTCGAATCGGTGTTTGCGTCTCCATCGCCCTTCCCTTAACTGACACACTGCCACTCATGTCATTTTAGCATGCGGTCGATTCACGCGCTGATGGCGTCAATCGGCATCAGTCGGCGCTTGCCACTGCACTTTGATCAGCGTGCCATTGTTGGGGCTGCTGATTGTTTCCAGTGAGCCGCCGATGTTTTGAATCCGGTCGGTCATGATGCTGAGTCCCAGGTGACCGGGCGCGATCTGCGTGATGTCGAACCCCTGTCCATCATCTTGAATCGTGAGGTCAACCAGCCCGGCCTGGCTGTTGTAAAAAATCTCAACGCATCTGGCTGAAGCGTGTAAGACCACATTGTTGAGCGCCTCTTGCACCACCCGATACAGCGCGAAATGCACATCCGGCGGGATCGGTTCTTGGTGTTCGATCTGAACGCTGGTCTTTAACTCGGTGCGGTTGGTGATGATCTCGGCAATATGGCGGATCAAGACGCCCAATTCAGCGTCGATGATCGACGAAGGATGCAGTTCGAGCAGCAGTGAGCGCATCTCGTTGAGGGCGTTCTGCGCCAATTCATGCAGGGTGGTCAGCCCGCGTCGCCCCTCGGCTTGATTCACCCCCCAGATTTCCGGCAGGCGCTCGCTGATCAGGCTGATCGACCAGAGGGTCTGCGAAATGGTGTCGTGCATCTCATTCGCCAGACGATTGCGTTCAGCAAGCGCGGCGACCCGTTTAGCGCGATCGAGCAGACGCGCATTTTGAATCGCGATGGCGGCTTGATCGGCGAAACCTTGCAACCGCTCAGCATGAGTTTGGGTGAAGTGATTCGGCGTGGCGCTATCCAGCGAGAGAAAGCCCAAAATCTTGCCATCGGAACGGATCGGCGCGATTACATTGGAATGCACCCAATCCAGACCGGGAAAACCCATCCAGATGGGGGATGTTGTTGTGTCGGGGATCGCCAGCGGCTGATCCAAATCGATCAGGTGTTGCAGGATCGCCAGCTTTGCCAGCGGAATCCGTTGCTCCAACCATGACTGTTCCGCCCCTTTTTCGATGTAGCCCTTCTGTCGTGCCACGCGCACGAGGTCGGATTCAACCAGCAGCACATTCGCGCCGTCATAGGGCGTCACCCGCTGTACGGTGTCGAGAATATGATCGAGGATTTTATCCAGATCAAGCGTTCGCCCCATCGTTGCCAGCGTGTCGCGCAAGGCTTCAGTTAAGACCCGCTCCTCTTGCTCAACCTGTTGGATGCGTTTTTGCTCATTAATTTGTTTCTGTAAGCGTTGGTTCAGCTTCGATTGATAAGCAATATGCTCTTGCAGGTGCGTTTCCAGATTGTTGTAGGCTTGACGCAGGTTGCGCGCCGCTGTTTCGCGTTCGTTGATCTGACTTTTTAAGTCGATGGTCGCGCGGTTGAGGGCGTCGGTCTGTTCTTGAACCTGTTGTTCCAGATCATCATAAGTTGCCGCCATGCTTTGTTCTGCCGACGCGCTGCCTTCTTGCTGAATCAAGCTGATCATCTCGCTCAGGGTGATCTGAAGCAAATTGCTCTTGCTCGCATCGAGTGGCTGATTTCGCTTAAGACTAGCGATCCATGTTTGAATAATTTCGATTTTGCTGCTCAGTTCGCTCATGTCGCCGCCCTTATTCACACTTACATAAAGTGTGAATAAAAATATGCTTCTCGATCAATAGTTGCAAAAAAGCGCGGCATAAGCAACCAAAACACCAGAAGATCATCCGAAAGGACTAGGAATAGATAGCTACGAATACGGTCGAATTAGCTTAAGACAACAATTACACTGATGGTTATGACTGATGCACGTGTGTTAAATCCATTTCCACGCACTCTAGCTCCCCGTCCGTTTTTTAGCGGAGTATGAATCATGAATACCGTTCTCGTCATCGACGATAACAAAGCCTATCGCACCGACTTACTTGAAATTCTCGCGTTTGAAGACTATCATCCGCTTGAAGCTGAAAACGGTCAGCTTGGTTTAGAGATGATTCGGCGCTATGCACCCGATCTCATCGTGTGTGATGTGGATATGCCCGTGATGAATGGCATTGAACTGCTGCGCAAGCTCAAAGCGAACCCGATCACGGCGCTCATTCCCTTCATTTTCGCCAGTGGGCGTGAAGACGACTTGATCAAGCAAGCTGCCCGTGCTTTGGGTTTTGATCACTATCTGACCAAGCCGTTTCAGCTCGCTGACTTTTTGGCGGCGCTGCTCGTTTATTTGCCGGCTCCAATTCAAGACTAAGCTCGAGGCTGAGGGTTGATGCAGGTTCATGTTGGATGCAGTCTAACCTATGCGTTTCCCCAACCGACGCCGATGCTGTTGGTTGTCCGCCCGTCGCTTAACAGCAGCCACACGCTGATCGAAGAACGGCGCAGCACCAGCCCGTTGGTGTCGATTAATCCCTACATGGACAGCTACGGCAACGAAATCTGGCGGCTGGTTGCGCCCAGTGGCAGGGTGCAGCTTGAATACGATGCCTTAGTCACGGTAGCGCCAACGCCTGATGTGATCCTGCCGCATCTGCCTAAAACCCCCATCGAAAATCTGCCCTACGATGTGATGATCTACACGTTGCCCAGTCGCCTGTGTCCGTCTGATTTGTTCGTGGCGGATGCGTGGCGGCTGTTCGGTCACGTTCAGGGCGGTTGGGCGCAGGTGCAAGCGGTGTGCGATTGGCTGCATCAGCACATTGTCTATGAGCGCGCCAGCACATCGTACACAACCGCGTGGGACTCGTATCAGCAGCGGCAGGGTGTCTGCCGCGATTTTGCCCATTTAGGCGTCGCCTTTTGTCGCGCCTTGAATTTTCCGGCGCGTTATGTCTGCGGCTATCTGCCTGACATCAACGTTCCGCTTGATCCCGCCCCGATGGACTTTCATGCGTGGTTCGAGGTGTATATCGACGGTGTGTGGTGTACCTTTGACGCGCGCCATAACATCCCGCGCGTCGGGCGTGTGCTGATCGCGCGCGGGCGCGACGCCATCGACATCGCTTTTGCCACCATTTACGGCAGCACCGAACTGCTGCATATGCAGGTGCGCGCGCAGCAGGTGGATGATGGGCTGCACCTTGATGCCGTGCTGCGGGCAAACAAGTAACCCCGATCGTCCCCGTGTGGCGGGCTGTGTTCAGCGTAAAACTGAAAATTTTCTCTTAAAGATCAACCTAAAGAACTAGAGTTATATCCACAGCAAGAAGGGCAGGCAAAACGCCGTGCGCCTTTATACTGTATACTGATTGGTAGGTATTGTGAGTGATTCGAGCAAAATCAAGTTTTCGTCAGTTTATGGGTTGGTGTAAAACCCGAATGGAGCGACACCCAATGAGTATGCAGACGATCCTGCTCATTGACGACAACGAAGTCTATCGGTCAGCGTTGGTGGAAATCCTCCAGTTCGAGAATTATATGGCGCTTGAAGCGCCCGACGGCAGCATCGGTCTGAACACGATTCGGCAGCACATGCCCGATCTCATTTTCTGCGATCTGGATATGCCCGTCATGAACGGTGTGGAACTGCTCAAGACGATCAAAGCTGATCCGAAGTGTGCGCGCATCCCGTTCGTGATCAGTACCGGGCGCAACGACGAAATTATGATCAGAACCGCGCTTGAATTAGGGGCGTCGAGCTTCCTGCCCAAGCCGATCAACATCACACGCTTTCTCGCGCTCATTCGCCAACTGCTGCAAGACGGCAAAGCGCTGTTCAACTAACTCGCCGCAGTCTTCCCCAACGTTCCGCCAACTGCCTCAGATGCGCCAAACGACCGCAAACGTTATACTCTAAACACCTGAGTCAACGTAATGCGAAGTGAGATCGTCATGGCGCGCAAAAACACCAAGAAAAAAACCGAAAAACAGGCGCAAGCTGTTTCTGCTCAAGGGCAGCGCGGCTTGCGGCTGGACAAAGATGTGTACGATAAGGAACTGAGCCGCCTGCATCACGAATTGGTGAAATTGCAGTATTGGGTTAAAGAACACAGCTTGCGGGTGGTGATCATTTTTGAGGGGCGCGATGCGGCGGGTAAAGGTGGCATCATTAAGCGCATCACCAAACCCTTGCAACCGCGCGGCGTGCGTGTGGTTGCGCTTGGCACGCCCTCCGACCGTGAGCGCACCGAATGGTATTTCCAGCGCTATGTGGCGCATTTACCGGCGGCGGGCGAAATCGTCATTTTTGACCGCAGTTGGTACAACCGCGCGGGCGTCGAGCGCGTGATGGGTTTTTGCACCGACGCTGAATACTGGGACTTTCTGCGCAGCGCGCCTGAGTTTGAGCGCATGCTCGTGCGCTCAGGCATCATTCTGCTGAAATATTGGTTGTCGGTCAGCGATGATGAGCAAGAGCGCCGCTTTCAAGCGCGCGCGCACGACCCCACGCGCCGCTGGAAAATTAGCCCGATGGATTTAGAGGCGCGTAATCGTTGGGTGGAATATTCCAAAGCGAAAGACATCATGTTTGAATATACGGATATTCCCGAATCGCGCTGGAATCAAGTCGAAGCCGATGACAAACGTTCCGCCCGCTTGAATACGATTCGCCACTTGCTGAACGCAATTGCCTACGAGAACATCATTCCGGGCGCGATTGAACTGCCCCCGCGCCCTGACAACGACAATCAGTATCGCCGCCCGGAACTCGATCCTTCCCTGCTTGTGCCTGACCACTACGCTGAACATATGAAGTGAGCCAGCAACGGGCGATCCACGCGGATCGCCCGTTAAGATTGGATCGCACGGTTACTGCGCCGCCACCGTGATGATCACCTTGCCGCGCGCGCGCTTCGATTCGACATAACGTATGGCTTCGGCTGTTTGCTCCAGCGGATAGCGGCGGTCGATCAACGACTGGATCGCGTCGGTGTCGAGCAGTTCGCCAATGAACGCGAGATCAGCCTGCTTCATTTGCGCGGTGAAAATCTTGATCGCCTTGCCGCCCAGAAGCATGTGTTGGAATAAGCGTCTCATGCTTTCAAAGCCCGCCACCACCGTCACACCGCCCGGCTTGAGCGCGCGCTTGTAATCAGCAACTTTGTGATTGCCCACCGCATCGAAAATTAGATCGTAGCTGTCGCCCGTTTTCGTGAAATTGGTGCGTGTGTAATCCAACGCACGATCCGCGCCCAGCGAACACACAAGGTCTTGATTGCGCGTGCTGCTCACGGCGGTCACGTGCGCGCCGAAAGCTTTAGCGATCTGCACGCCGAACGAACCGACTCCGCCCGACGCCCCGTTGACCAGCACGCTTTGCCCCGCTTGAATATTCCCGTGATCGCGCAACCCCTGTAAGGCGGTCAGCGCGGCGACGGGTGCGGCGGCGGCTTGCTCAAACGAAACGCCTTCGGGCTTCAGTGTCAGCAGTTTGTGGTCAACGGCGGCATATTCGGCAAACCCGCCCGCGCTAATTTCGCCAAACACTTCATCACCCGCGCGGAACTCGGTCACGTTCTGCCCGACCGCCTCCACCCGTCCGGCGATGTCCGCGCCGATTCCCGGATTTTTCGGGCGCAGCCAACCTTCAGTCGTGCGCGCAAGAATGGGATCGGCGCGCATCCGATGCCAATCCAACGGATTGACCGACGCGGCGCTGATCTTCACCAGCACTTGATCGGCTTGCGGGGTGGGGCGCTCAATTTCGCGCAGTTGCAGCACATCCGGCGAGCCATAACGTGTGAACAAGATTGCTTTCATGGGTTTTCGATCCTCGAGTTGATTCTTCAATTTCAGGTTAGTAGTCATAGGAAAAATTAGCGCGTGGGCGCGGTGGCGTTGGTGTACTGCCACAGCTTGATTAGCCGAAAACCCCGACTGACCAACGTCACCACCGCCGACACCACCACGATGATTTCAGGCAAGCTGCTGATGATCGGCAGCGTGGTGATTTCCGGTGAAGTCGCGCTCACATGGTCGAACAACGGCTTGTACAGCACGAAATACAACCCGATTACGCCGATCGTTTCGAGCGACGTTTGCAACTGCCACAGCGCGGTTGTCCAGTGTTTGCGCCGCAGCGCCACCAACTGCACCAGCGTCATGGCGCTGGTCAAGATCGGCATCACCACCAGCCACACGGTCGGCACGGGGATCACCTCGCCGGGCGCATTCGGGTTGAAGCTCGCCGTCAGACCGCCCACACTCAGGAAGTAGAGCAGCACCAATGTGACGAGCGTGCCAATCACCAGCCCCCCCGCCGCCTCGATGCGATCAACCGCGCTTGGATCATCCACTTTAGGCAGGTTCCGCGGGTCGAACGGTCCCGACGACTCGCGGAATTCATCAATGTTGCGTTCCACCAGCGCGAACAGCAGCACCACGACTGCGCTAAACATCAGCATGGTTTGCACCAGCGCGCCGATCGTCGCCAGCAGCCACTCGACCAACGGGATCGGCTGCGGTGCGGTCAGTGCATTGAAGATGTTCAGGAACACCACCAGCGACGGAAACAAGCGCAAGCCGTAGACCAGCACGCGCTCGAACACGGGATACAATGTGGGTCCCACCAGATAACGCTCGCTGTCATACGAAGCGGCAAACCGTTGCGGCGACCCTAATTCCACCAGCACGGCGGCGATTTCGGCATCGGTGGGTGTGTGCGGATAGCGATCCTCCAACTGATCATGAATTTGCGAGCGCAGTTCGGCTTCGATCTCACGGCGCGTGTCGGCTGGCACATACGATCCCACTTGATGCACATAGCGCTCAACCAGATCGCTCATTGATCGACTCCTTCAAGCAAACGGCGCATAACGGCAGTGGTGGCGCTCCATTCGGCGGCAAGCGTGTTCAGCACGGCGCGTCCGTCGCTGCTGATGCGGTAATACTTGCGCGGGCGGGGTTCCGCCACTTCCCAATCACTTTCGAGCAAGCCCTGTTGTTCCAAACGGCGTAGCAGGGGATATAAGGTGCCTTCTTCGATGGTCAAGCCTTGTTCGGCAAGCCGTTGAATCAAGCCATAGCCATAGCGGGCGGTCTCCAATTGGCTCAGCACCGCCAGCACCAACACACCACGCCGCAGTTCTAACCGCAGCTTATCGAGCTGTTCGTCCTGATCTGCCATTACGCTGTACGTCCTACAGTGCTGTGTGCCACACAGTATCAATATACTGTACGACGCACAGTAGTGTCAAGCCCACAGTATCGGCGGGGAAGGGGGGGTGGTCAACAAGCGCGACTTATGTCTGCCATCTCCCCAAATACTTGGCGCTTCTAGACACCTTGTCAACATCACGACGCGGATCGAATGCGGTATACTAATGAGATGAAACGTTGGGTTATGTGTTGTTTGTGTTTCGTCGTCAACCACCCGCGAACGCTGCACAGGTGAAGGAGCTTTACGGTGACGCCACCGCCTGATATTCCCGAAAAAGAAATTCGCCGCCGTTGCGCGCCGCTGCTGAATGCCGCCGCGGATGAAGCGCGCCGCTTAGGACATGGTTATCTCGGCGTGGAGCATCTGTTCCTTGCCGCCAGCAAAATCAATGAAGGCGCAACCGACCGCCTGCTCAAGCGCGCGGGCTTGGAAGCGCGCCACGTGCGCAATGAAGTGCGTCGTGAGATCGGCACGGGCGATCACGCCCACGACGACACCCTGCCCCTAACGCCGCGCGCCGAGATGGTGTTATCGTTGGCGATCTTTCTGGCGCAGCGCGAAGAAGTCGAAGATGTGACCGACCATTTCATCCTCATGGCGATGCTGCAAGAGGGCGAAAGTGTGCCGATCCGCAAGTTGATCGAACTCGGCTTCAACGTCAATTTGTGGTTACAACGCTTGCTGACCGAAGCCTATGAGCAGGATCGCGCGCTGCCTTCCAGTGAACGCCCGCGCTTAAGCTTCGACTCGCACGATGATGATCTTGATGAAGATGATTTAGTCGATTTCCCTGATTTTGAAGATTTGTCTTCCGATGAAATTTACGCCTTCGGCATTGTTCACGGCGAGTCGGATCGGCGCGAACGCGGCGCGAACGCGCCCACACCGCTGCTCGATAAATACGGGCGTGACCTGACCGCGCAAGCGCGCAACAACAAGATCGGACCCGCCATCGCCCGCGAGAAAGAGATTCGCGCGGTGGCGCGCACGCTGGTGCGCAGCAAGAAGAATAATCCACTGCTATTGGGCGATGCGGGTGTGGGCAAGACCGCCGTCGTTGAAGGACTGGCGTTTGCCATCACCGCGAAAACCGCGCCGCCTGCGCTGCATGATCGCCGCGTGGTGCAGATCGAGATCGGCGCGCTGGTCGCCGGAACCAGCCTGCGCGGTCAGTTCGAGGAACGCTTGATCGGCATCGTCGAAGAAGCGGAACGCGCGGGCAACGTGATCCTGTTCATCGACGAGATTCACACCATCGTCGGCGCGGGCGATACCATTGACAGCAATCTCGACGCCGCGAACATCCTCAAGCCGGCGTTAGCGCGCGGCGAGATCGTGTGCATCGGCGCGACCACGCACGCGGAATATCGACGCGCCATCGCCCAAGACCCCGCGCTCGACCGCCGTTTCCGCCCGATTGACATCAACGAGCCGAGCGAAGAAGATACGCTGTCGATTCTCGTGAACCAGCGCGCACAGCTAGAAGCGCATCACGGCGTCGAAATTCAGCCCGCCGCGCTCGAAGCCGCCGTGCGTCTCTCCGTGCGCTACATGCCCGCGCGTCGTCTGCCCGATAAAGCGCTCGACCTGCTCGATGAGGCGTGCGCGCGTGTGCGGATCAGCACCGTGTCGCCCGATGAAGAAGCCGTCGAAGGTGAAGTCACCGTCGCCAAGATCGCGGCGGTGCTGTCCGAATGGACGGGCATCCCCGTCAGCGAACTGACCAGCGATGAAAAGCGGCGCTTGGTCGATCTGGAGAATATCCTGCTCAACCGCGTGATCGGGCAGGATGCCGCCGTCGCCACCGTCGCCGCCGCAATCAAGACCGCGCGTGCAGGCTTGCGCGATCCCAACCGCCCGATTGGCGTGTTCCTGTTTCTGGGACCTTCCGGCGTGGGCAAGACCGAATTGGCGCGCGCGTTGGCAACTTTCCTGTTCGGCAGCGACGACGCCATGCTGCGCTTAGATATGTCGGAATTTCACGACGCGCACACCGTCGCCCGCCTGATCGGATCGCCGCCCGGCTACAAAGACAATCAGCGCGGCGGACAGCTTACCGATGGCTTGCGCCGTCACCCCTACAGCGTGGTGCTGCTCGATGAAGTCGAGAAAGCCGCGTCGGAAGTGTTCGACATCTTCCTGCAAGTGTTCGACGAAGGACGCTTAAGCGATGCCAACGGCGGCGTGGTCGATGCGCGCAACGCCGTGTTCATCATGACCAGCAACATTGGCACGGAAGACAGCGGCAAGTCGGCGTTTGGCTTTATGGGTGGGGATCGTGCGGGCAACTATACCGATTATCTTCAGCGCTTCTTCCGTCCCGAATTTCTTAATCGTCTGGATGAAGTCGTGATTTTCCGCCCGCTGTCGCACGAAACATTAGTGCATATTCTCGACGCGCAGTTGACCGCGCTGCACATCCGGCTGAACGAGCGTCATTTAAACCTGCGCCTGACTGAAGCGGCGCGCGTGCTGATCCTGAGCAAAGGCTATGATCCGGTCAACGGCGCGCGACCCTTACGCCGCGCGATTGAACGCCTGCTGACGCGCCCGCTGAGCGCGCTGATCGTCGCGGATGCGTACACGGCGGGCGATACCATCGTCGCGGATCGTGAGGACGACGACGCTCTGCGCTTTGAGGTCATGCGCGTGGGTGCATGAGTAATCACGATCACTCATCCCGCTGGCTCATCGCGCTGATCGCCATCATTTTGCTGGCGGCGGGCGTGCGCTGGCACATGCTGGACGCGCAATCGCTCTGGAACGATGAAGGCAGCAGTTATGCCCAAGCCTTGCGCGATCTGCCCGCCATCATCGACCACGCCGCGCGCGACATTCATCCACCGGGCTATTACACGCTGCTGGCGATCTGGCGGTTGCTGACCGGCACTAGCGAGTTTGCCTTGCGCGCGCTCTCGGCGTTCGCGGGCGTGATCACGGTGGCGGCGGTGTTCGCGGTCGGACGTAAGCTCTACGGTTC
>JBGSRB010000328.1:0-2097 GCA_041737735.1 Anaerolineae bacterium
AGCTACGAGTTATGCGGCGGCACACATGTTCCCGCAACCGCTGAGATCGGACAATTTCTGTTTGTCAGCGAAGGCAGTGTGAGCGCGGGTGTGCGTCGTGTCGAAGCCCTGACGGGTTTCGGCGCGCGCGACTACACGCTGAAGCAATTACAGCGTTTAAGCCAGATCGCGGGCGCGCTCAGCACGACAACCGATCAAGTTGAGCAGCGCGTTCATGCTTTGCAAGACGAACTGACGCAGACACGCAAGCAAGCGGCGGCGTTACAGCGTGAAGTGGCGAAGAGCCGCTTCGACGCGCTGATCGCGGGCGCGGATCAGGTTAATGGCAAGCGCGCGCTGGTGGCGCTGATCGATGAAGTCCCCGCCGATACACTGCGCGAGATGGGCGACTGGTTCCGTAATGCCGTCAGCAGCGGCGTGATGGTGTTGGGCATGGTCAGCGCGGGCAAGCCGCAGTTAGTGGTTGCCGTGACCGATGACTTGACCAAGAACGGCATCAAAGCAGGCGACTTGATCAAGGAGATCGCGGCGGTAGTCGGCGGCGGCGGTGGCGGTCGCCCGACGATGGCGCAAGCAGGCGGGAAAGATGCCGCTAAACTGCCCGAAGCGCTCGATCACGCCCGCGCGCTGATCGCAGCCCTGTAACGCGGCGGGTGATGGCGACCAAACCGGAATTCATTCAGCTTGAGGCGGGGGAAGACTCCGCCTCAGTGCGGGATCGTCTGGCGTTTTTGCGCGGTCAGCGCGTGCTGCTGATCTGGCCCGAACAAGGCACGGCGCTTAACCGCAAGCTCGATCTGGTGTTGGTGCAGCGCGAAGCTGTGCGACTGGCGATTCGGCTGGGGCTGGTCACGCACGATCCCGATGTGATCCGGCACGCGCGCGAATTGGATTTGAGTACGTTTGAGACGGTCGGCGCGAGTGAACATGGGCGCTGGCGACGGGGACGCTCGAAAGTGTTCACCACACGCTCGCAGAAGCCCGACGACGAACTCGAACCCGATGAACTCGCGCCTGTCGTCAGCCGCTTGCGTCCCGATGATGCGCCGCGCGGGATTGTGTGGCATCTGACGCGCGCGGGCTTGGTGCTGCTGCTAATCGCGCTGCTGGCAGGCGGCGCGCTGCTGATCGTGCCAAGTGCCGATGTCGCGATCAGGCCTGACCAAGTGACGATCACGACAGAAGCTGAGATCACCGCCGCCATCGACGATGCTAATGCCCGTGTCGATGTCGAAAACGCGATCATTCCGGCGATCACTGTGCGCGCGCAGCTTGAATCACGCGCCAGCATCCCCACCAGCGGCACGCAAACCCTCTCATCCACACAGGCGGTCGGGTCGGTGGTGTTCATCAACCGGACAGCGAACCCGGTCAATGTGCCGTTCGGCACGCTGATCCGCACCAGCGCTGGATCGCCCATTAGCTTTCGCACCACCGTCGATGCCGATGTTCCAGCAGGCATTGGCTTACAGATCGAAATTCCGGTTGAAGCCACCGAAGCGCACAGCGGCGCGGCGGGTAACGTCGAAGCCGGACAGATCAACGTGATCGAAGGTGAGCTTGCCGGTCAGCTTGAAGTGCGTAATATCAGCGCGACGGGCGGCGGCGAAGATCGCGCGGTGCGCGTGGTCAGCGTCGATGATCGTGAACGCTTGATCGCGCAGCTTCGGCAGGATATTCAATCGCGCGCCTTCGATGAAATGCAACCGCGCCTCACGGAAACGCAGTTCATCATCTTGGATACGCTGCGCATCGCGGAAGAACGCAGTGATTGGATGACGTTCGATCAGGCGGTGGGCGCGCAAGCCGACGAACTTTCGCTGACCATGCGCGCGGTCGTCGAAGCCATCGCCATTGATGAAACCAACGCCCAGCAGATCGCGCTGGCGCGCCTCAGCGGGCAGATTCCGCGTGGTTACACGCTGCGCCCCGAAACGATCCTGTATGAACGCGGCGACGTGACCGCGCTCTCGCTCGAAGGCGCGGTGTTCGTCATGCGCGGCAGCGCGCTGGCGGCGGCAACGCTCGACTTGAACGCGCTGCCGTCAGCGCTGGCGGGTCGCACGCTTGACGACGCGCAAGCCTATCTAACATCAC
>JBGSRB010000332.1:0-10115 GCA_041737735.1 Anaerolineae bacterium
GCGCACCGGCGCGCACAGGATCACGGCGTCGGCGTCGGCAACGCCCGCTTTGAGATCATCCGTCGCGTGATCGACGATGCCATGCTGCACGGCGTAAGCGCGCGTGGCGGGATCGGGATCGACGCCGCAGATCGTGACCGCGCGATCACGCAGCGCCAACGCCAGCGATCCGCCCATCAAGCCCAAGCCGACGATGGTTAATTGTTGGGCGCGAAAGCCACCGCTCAAGCTGACCGTCCTACGGCTTGCGCCACTTGGCGGATCGCGTTCATCATCTTGGTGAAACCGTCGAAATTCAGGCTTTGGCGTCCGTCGCTAGCGGCGACTTCCGGCTGCGGATGCACCTCCACAATCAAGCCATCTGCGCCCGCCGCCACCGCGCCCAACGCAATCGCTGTGACGAACTCGGAATAACCCACCGCATGACTCGGATCAGCGATGACGGGCAGATGCGTGCGCGCTTTCAGCACGGGGATCGCGTTGATGTCGAAGGTGTTGCGCGTGTATTTCTCGAACGTACGAATGCCACGCTCGCACAGCATCACGCGGCTGTTGCCGTGCGAAAGGATGTATTCCGCGCTCATGAGCAGGTCTTCCATCGTGTTCGCCATGCCCCGCTTGAGCAGCACCGGATGCTGACTTTCGCCCACCGCGTGCAGCAGCACAAAATTCTGCATGTTGCGCGCGCCAATTTGCAGCACATCGGCATATTGACAGACCATCGGCACGAGCGCCGGATCCATCACTTCGGTGACGATGGGCAAACCTGTGCGTTCGCGCGCTTCCGCCAGCCATTGCAAGCCGGTTTCGCCGTGTCCCTGAAAGCTGTAGGGAGAGGTGCGCGGCTTGAACGCGCCGCCGCGTAAAGCTGTCGCGCCCGCCTCTTTGACCGCATGGGCGATCTCGATGGTTTGTTCGCGGCTTTCCACCGAACAGGGACCCGCGATCACCAACACCTGATTCGCGCCCGCCGACGATCCGTTGAGGCGCACAAGCGTCGGCTGCGGGTGATACTCGCGACTGGCGAGTTTGTACGGCACGCTGACGCGCATCACGCGATCCACGCCGCTCATGGCGTTGTAATTATCCTCACGCAACGGGATCGCGCTTTCGCCCACCAAGCCGATGATCGTGCGATCATCGCCTTCGGATAAATGCGCCTCGTAACCGTCATCCTTAACGCGCGTGATCACGCTGGAAATCTCGCGCGAACTGGCTTCTTTTTTCATCACGACGATCATCATGGGTTAGCTCTCCTAAATTATTGGTTGTGCTTGCCGTTCACGGATGCGCTGCGCGCCAGATCAGGGCGCAAAACCACCGCGCCGCGTAAAAACACATGCCGCAGCTCGGCGTTATGTTTGGGTGTGTTCCAGTGGATCAGCACGCGCAGGCAGCGCGCCAAACCGGTGGGAACATCCATCTCTTGAAAGCCCATCAGCGCGACGCTCGTCCAACCGAGATCGCGCGCCGCCTTCGCCGGATACGCCGCGTTAAGATCGGGCGTGGTGGTGAACATCACACTTGCGACATCATCCTCACTCATCGCGTTGGCGGCGATGATCGCGCTCAGCAGTTCACGCGCGGCGTCAATGATCGCCTCAGCGCTGTTGTCGTCCACTGTGATCGCTCCGCGCACCCCTCGACATATCATTGATTGTATCCCCCGTTATGGCGCTCACCACTCAACAAAAAAGGCGCAGGGCTGTGGTTTGCCCTGCGCCTTTCGGTTTCCGCATGTTCATGCGCGTCCGATTTACACAGCAAAACCCGCCCGACCCGTTAACGTGTCGTCGCTAAAATAAAAATAATAAAAGCGGGCAGTTTGTGTGTATGTCATCACGCGGCATGGATTCGCTAAGCCGATTTGCACAGAGCATAACACGGGGGCGAGATCGCTGTCAACGGATTGAGCAAGTCGCCGTCAAAATGCAACGAACCATCAACACGCGCGTGATTCCGCTTGCTGATCGTCAGCGGAATCACGCGAACGCGAACTACTCTTTTGCATCCAGCGCGCGACGCAGTTCGCCCGCCAGCGCCGCGACACTTGGCACGCCGTCGCGTCCCGCTTTGACCAGCGCGCTGCCGACGATGAAGCCGTCCATCAACTTGCTGACCATCTGCACATGATCGGGCGTGCTGATGCCGAAGCCCAACACCAACGGCACTGATCCCGAACGCGCGCGCACCCGCGCAATGAACGTTGTCAGATCGGACGGTAGTTCGGCGCGCGCGCCGGTGATCCCCGTGAGCGCCACAACGTAAATGAAGCCGGTCGCCTGCTGCGCCACCAGCGCGATCCGTTCGTCGCCGCTGGTGGGCGCGAGAAAGAACACCAGCGCCATGTGTTCACGCGCGCAGATTTCCGCGAGTTCCGCGCCTTCATCGGGCGGCAAATCCGGCACGATCAAGCCGTCCGCGCCTGCGGCTTGGGCATCTTGAACGAAGCGTTCCAAGCCATACGCCACCAGCGGATTAACGTAGCCCATCAATAACATCGGCTGATCGATGCCGCGCGCGCGCAAGGTTCGCACCGCATCGAGACAATCGCGCACAGTGGTGCCGTTTTCGAGCGCGATTTGCGTCGCCGCTTGGATGGTGGGCCCGTCGGCAAGCGGATCGCTAAACGGGATGCCGATCTCGAAGCCATCGACGCCCTGCGCCGCCATCGCCGCAACAGCTTCAATCGACTCGTCGAGCGTGGGATAGCCAATCGGGAAATAAGGCAGGAAAGCGGCGCGATCTTCGGTTTTGGCGCGCGCAAACATCGCGGCGATCGCCGCGATGCCATGGGTGCTGGTGGGTTGCATCATGCGTCCTCTTGATTATCGTCAGCCGGACATAACAAATTGGGGATGATGGTCAGCGCTTGCGCGATGCGCGTGCCGTGCCAGGTGATCAGCGAGCCATCAACCAGCTGAACCCGCCCGTTGTGCGCGGCGGGAACATCCAACGCGGCAAACAGCGCGATATGTGATTCGTCAAACGCGAACGGCTCACTCGGCAGTAGGATCACATCAGGTTGCGCGGCTTCGACTTCCGCCAGCGTCACACGCGGATAACGCACATCACGCCCACTCACGCGCGGATCATCGGCAGGCAGCGCATCGGCTTGACCGAGATCGGCCGCCAGCGGGAACTGACGTTCGCGCTCGGCAAACACATTCTCCGCGCCGCACACACGCAGCAGATCATGGGCGAATGTGTCAGCGTTGAACGTCATCAGCGGGTCATACCAGATCGGCACAAACACGCGGCACGGCGGTTGCTCCATGCGTTCGAGCCAATCGGCTGACCACTCCATCACGCGGATGCGCTCGACCATTTCCGGCGCATCGAACACGTGCATCATGTTCCACAGCAGGTTGAAGGCTTCGCGCACCGTTCGCGGATACGTCGCCCACACGGGAATGCCCGCCGCTGTCAGCGCGTCGGCGTCCTCTTTGCGATTTTCTTCGACATTGACGATCACCAAGTCGGGGCTAAGCGCGATAATCTGCTCGATGTTCGGGTTTTTCGTGCCGCCCACACGCGGCAAGCGTCCCACATGATCCGCCGGATGGATGCAGTAATCCGTGATCGCCACCAGGCGATCCCCGACGCCGAGATCGAACAGCGACTCGGTCACGCTTGGTACGAGCGACACCACCCGATGCGGCGGATCGCTGACCGGAGCTTCCATCTGATAGACATAATTGGGATCGTCGGTCATGCTATCACCTCGCTTTTACGAACGATGCACCAGTTGATCGCGTTCAGGCCCCACGCTGACGGTGTTGATCGGCGTGGCGACGATGCGCGCCACCGCATCGATGTAGGCTTGCGTGGCAACAGGCAACTGATCCCACGTGCGCGCGCCGCTCACATCTTCCTGCCAGCCCGTGAAACGCTCGTAGATCGGCTTAGCGCGCGCTTGTTCGGCGGTGGTGGTCGGCGGAAGCTCATGCGAACGCCCGTCGATCTCGTAAGCGGTAGCGATCAGCAGTTCATCGAACCCGCTGAACACGTCGAGTTTGGTCAGCACGATCTCGCTAAAGCCGTTGATCTGCGTCGCATAGCGCAGCATGACCGCATCCAACCAACCGACACGACGCGCGCGACCGGTCGTGGTGCCGAACTCATCCCAGAAATTCGCACCCGTGCCGCGCAGTCGATCCGCGAGAACACCGTCCAGTTCCGTCGGCAAAGGGCCCGATCCAACGCGCGTGCTGAATGCCTTCGCCACGCCGATCACGCGATCCACTTGCAGCGCGCCAAAGCCTAAACCCGTCAGCGCGCCGCCAACAGTGGGCGATGAACTGGTCACGAACGGGTAATCGCCGTGATCGAGATCGAGCATCGTGCCTTGCGCGCCTTCGCACAACACGCGCGCATCATCACGCAAACGTGCGTTGATATACAGCGCGGTATCGGTCAAAAACGGACGCAACCGTTCCGCCGCGTTGAGATAAACTTCGGCGCTGGCTTGCGCGTTCAACGGATCGTGTCCATCGCGGATCAAGCGCGTGTTCGCCTGCTCGATATGGCGATACAGCGCTTCAGCGAACGACTCTAAATCCGCCATTTGCCCCGCACGGATGCCGCTGCGCGCGGTTTTATCAGTGTAAGCGGGCCCGATGCCGCGCTGCGTCGTGCCGATCTTATCCGCGCCGCGCGCTGCTTCCGCTGCTTTATCCAGCGCGATGTGCGCGGGCGTGATGATGTGCGCGCGCGTGCTGATCTTGAGATTCGCGGGCGTGATCGCGATGCCCAACCCGCGAATCTCGTCGATCTCGCGCAGCAAATTGACCGGATTGATCACAGTGCCGCTGCCGAGAACACACACGACATGCTCGCGCAAAATGCCCGACGGAATCAAGTGCAGCTTATGCACCTGCTCACCCACATACACGGTATGTCCCGCGTTATCGCCCCCCGCGAAACGCGCCACTACATCTGACGACGCGGCGAGCCAATCCGCCACGCGCCCCTTACCCTCATCACCCCACTGCGCGCCGATCAAAATTGTTGCCGGCATGAATGTCCCTTCTTTGTGAAGCATGACCCATGAGGGTAGAGGTCTAGCGCGCCACTTCCCCCACAAAAACCCGTTGACTGTCCTGAGCTATCGTTTGCTTTTACGTCCCGTAAGCTGAACCGAGCGCAACCGTCACCCGCCCCCAAATGACGATCTCGCTGTCACCGCCCAACACCAGCGCCGATCCGGTGGCGATGGCGATGGCGATGGCGGTCGGCTGCGCGTTGAGCAGCGGCTTGGCGTTGTCGGCGGCGTTCTCCACATTGATCAGAATTAGCGCGCTTTCGACCCAATCCAAGCCCGCTTCGATGGTATCGTCGGCGTCGATCATCCAGCCGCCCATGCACATCGCGGCGAAGCCCTCAAACAAGATCAGCGCGCCGTTCTCATACGCGGTTTGCAATCCGTCGAGCGCCGCCCCGCGCAGCGCCCCCCGCGCTGCCTGCGGCGACTCGCCACCTGTGACGATGATGATCCCTGAGTCCGCGAGGCGCTCGGTGATCGCGCCATCGTCCTCACTATACAGATCGACAATGTAACCCGATGGCGCGCCTAAATCCTCCAGATCATCAAGTAGCAGTTCGGCATCGCCCGACAGCGCGATGATCGCCATGCCGCCATCCGCCGACGCCCGACCGAGTGCCAACGCGCGCACCTCATCGCTGGCACTGCTGGCGAAGATCAGCCACCCGCTGCCATCAAGCCAGCTAAAAACATTAGCGCTGGACATAGCGCATCACCCTTCCGACGCATCCAGCACGTAAGCCGCCGCTGCGGTCGCCAACAGTGCCGCGCCCAACGGCAGCGCGCGCTCGTCGATGCTAAAGCGCGGGTGATGATGCCCATAGTAAGCATCCTGCGTGGCATCCTGCGCGCCGACGAAGAAATACAAGCCGGGGATGTCGTCCATAAACGCGCTGACATCCTCAGCGCCCATCGTGCGCGCCGTCAGATCAAGCGCGGTTACATCGGGCAGCGCCTCGAAGATCGGGCGCAGTTTCGCGCCGACATCCGCATGATTGACCACCGGAATCGTGATGTGTTCGATGGCGATCTCAGCTTGACAACGCAGCGCCGCCGCCACGCTGTGCGCGACTTCGGTCATGCGTTCACTGATAAAGTCGCGCGTGGCTTTGTCAAAGGTGCGAATCGTGCCGCCCAGCGTCGCTTTCTGGGGAATGATGTTGTAAGCGTCACCTGCATCCACCTGTGTCACCGAGATCACGCCCGTATCGGTGGGATCGATGCCGCGACTGATGATCGTCTGAAACGCCGTGATCATGTGCGCCGCGCACACCACCGGATCAACGCCCGTGTGCGGGTTAGCAGCGTGCGCGCCCTTGCCCGTGATCGTGATATTGAAGATCGACGCGCCCGCCATCACGCCACCATCCGCCGCGCTGACGACGCCGTAAGGCAGGCTGTTCCACAAGTGCAAGCCGACCGTGACATCAGGGCGCGGATCAGTCAGCGCGCCGTCGTCGATCATGGCGCGTGCGCCGCGTCCGACTTCTTCGGCGGGCTGAAACACAAACTTGATGCGTCCGCGCATAGAGTCTTTGTGCGCGCTGAGCATTTTGGCGACCGCGAGCGAAATGCTGACGTGTCCATCATGACCGCAAGCGTGCATCTTGTTCGGAACAGTCGAGGCGTACTCGAACTCGTTTTCCTCGTGGATCGGCAGCGCGTCCATGTCGGCGCGCACCAGCACGGTGGGTCCGTCGTGCGCGCCTTCGAGCAGCCCGATCACGCCGGTTGTGCCGATGCCGGTTTGCACTTCCATGCCGAGGGCGGCGAGTTCACGCGCGACGATGCCCGCCGTGCGCACTTCTTCAAACGCCGTTTCGGGATGCTGGTGCAGATCGCGGCGCAGGGCGATCAGCTCGTCGTTCAGTTGTGCGGCTTGGGTGCTGAAATCGATCATGAGCTAAGTCCTAACGTCTGAGTGTGATCACGCGAAAGCGGTCAACATAACGCGGATGTTCCAGCGGCGCTTTCAGATCGCGCGCCGCGCGTATCCGTTCGGTCATAGCGTCCATATCTTTGATCTGGCTTTTGTGTTCGCGCAACGCGGCGATCTTGGTTTCGACATGCGCGCTCACGTCGATCTCGATGTTGGGATCGCGCGTCAGCGTGATGTAGACCTGCTCGACCTTGTGCGGCGCGAGTCCTTCGTGCTGTTCCATTTCCGGGAAGTTGAGCCGATCCCGCGCGATGGGATACACGGCGGCGAGCGTCGCTTCGCCAATCGCGCGATGATCGGGGTGATTAATGCCGCCGCCCTCAAACCAGAACACAGTCGGATCGCTGGTGACGACAATATCCGGTTGCAGCAGGCGAATCTGGCGCACAATGTCGCGGCGCAGTTCGAGCGTGGGATAGAGTTCGCCATCGTGGTAACGCAAAAAGATCACCTCACGCACGCCCAACGCGCGCGCGGCGCTGCGTTCTTCATCCTCACGGATGGCGGCGAGTCGTTCGCGCGTCATCGCCGGATCATCACTGCCTTTATCGCCGCTGGTGGCAAACACAAATGTGATCTGCGCGCCTTCCGCCGCCCACCGCGCAAAAGTTGCCCCGCAGAAAAATTCAGGATCGTCGGGATGGGCAAAAATGCCCATCACCTTTTTACCGTCGAAACTCGGAACAGGAACGGGTGCAGCGTCGGTCATTCGGCGTCCTCATCATCGTCAGCGGGTTTCGCTTTGTTCTTGGGTGGTTTCGCGCCGCAGTCGCAGCCCTCATCGCCGTGAATATCACACGGTTGCTTGGCTTTACGCGCCAGCGCTTCCAGTTCCTCAATCGGGACGAGTTCGGCGCGCGGCACCGTGAAATAACCTTCTTCGGTCAGCACAACGACGGCGTCTTGCAGCGGCAGCACATCGATCACCTTGCCTTCGCCGTGCGGCGTGCCGATGCGCTTGTTGCGCTTGGGCAACTGCTGACGCGCCTGCACATACTGCTCATATTCGTAAACCAAGCAGCAGCGTAAGCGCCCGCACATGCCCGTGATCTCGGATGGATTAAGCGAAATGCCCTGCGCTTTCGCCATTTTGATTGACACCGGGCTGAAGTCGGTCAGGAAGGTCGAGCAGCAGCGCAGTTCGCCGCACGCGCCGAAGCCGCCGAGCAGCTTGGCAACGTCACGCGGTCCGATCTGGCGCATTTCGACGGATGCAGGAAAGCGGCGGCTCATTTCATTCCACAGCTTGCCCACATTGATCTTGTCTTCGGCGGTGTAGAGCAAAGTCAGCGTTGTGCCGTCGTAGTTATAGATCGCGCTGACGAACTTCACATCGTGGAAACCGCCCATCTCGGCGGCGCGCGCGCGCAAGGCGTCAAGCGCTTCATCTTGTTGCAGTTCCCAGTGATGCTTGAGGATCAGGTCACGCGGTGTTGCTTGCCGCAGGATCGACTTGTACTCGTGCGCTTCTTCGGCTTCAATGTGCGCGAAGTTTGTCACTTCGCCCATTTGCCGCCCGCGCGACGTTTCAACGATCACGTAATCACCGACTTGTAAGTCGGGGTACTCGCTGTAATCGAAGTGATACAATTTGCCGACCCGATGAAAGCGCACCCCGGCAACCGTTTGTTCATTCACAACAGGTTGATCAGTCATGGCGTTTTATCCGCTCATCAGGAATAGTTTTACGATACGTCGCTTTAATGATAGGCGATCATAGAGCGCACGCAAAGTGTTGACCGCAGTTTGCCTCGATGCTAGGGTGTGCCAGCGCACAAGCGTGCAGTACAATTGCACATTGACGAACAGCGAACACACCGACGAACGGAAAGTCTTGGCTGATGAGTACGTTAATTCTCAAATTCGGCGGCTTATCGGTGGGCATGACCACCGGCATGACGCAGCTCTTAAGCATTGTGCTGCACCAGCATGAACGCTGGGATCGGCTGCTGCTGGTTGTTTCCGCGCTGGATGGCGTGACCGATCAGCTATTAGAGGCGGCGCATCTGGCGCTACTGAATAATCAGCGCGGCTATCGGCGGCTGGTGGCGACGATCCGCACGCGCCATCTCGCGCTGATCGAGCATCTGCCGTTGGGCGCGCCCGAACGCGCCGCGCTGCAAGCCGACATCGACCGTCTGCTCTTCGACATGCTCGCCACATATGAAAGCATGAGCGCGAGTGAACAGATCAGCGCGCCCGAATGGATCGACCGCGTGATCGGCACCGGCGAACGCATGGCGGCTCGCATTGTCGCGGCGCTGCTGCGGCAGAATAAGCTGCGCGGTGTGGCGATTGACGCCACCGACCTGATCATCACGGATGCAGCGTTCGGCGGCGCGCAACCCGATTTTCCGCGCACGCGCGAACAGATCAGCACCAACTTGCTGCCGTTGGTCGAGCGCGGTATCGTCCCGGTAATCACGGGTTTCATCGGCGCGACACCCGACGCCAAGCCAACCACACTCGGACGCGGCGGCAGCGATTACACCGCGTCGATTCTCGCGGTGTGCAGTGATGCCGCTGAGGTGTGGGTGCTGACCGACGTAGACGGCATGATGAGCGCCGATCCGCGCGAGATCGACGGCGCGCGCGTGATTCCATCGTTGAGCTACAGCGAAGTGGCGGAACTAGCGTATTTTGGCGCGAAAATTTTACATCCGCGCATGATCGCACCGCTGCGCGAACGGCGCATCCCCTTGCGCGTGCGGAACGTGTTCAAGCCGCAGCAGCCCGGCACCTTTATCAGTGATGCGCCCACACAAGCAGGCTTCAAAGC
Organism: Anaerolineae bacterium; assembly: GCA_041737735.1. Taxonomy (GTDB): domain Bacteria; phylum Chloroflexota; class Anaerolineae; order Aggregatilineales; family Phototrophicaceae; genus Flexifilum. The sequence goes on from JBGSRB010000332.1 coordinate 9,763, forward strand.
CGTGACCTCCATTCAAGGCTTGGGTTTACGCGCGCAGCACAGCGGATCAATCGCGACGCTGGCAGCGCTGGTTGATCAACACTTGGCAGCGCTCACAGGCAGCCATACCGACGTGATGATCGCGGCGCAGTCGTCCGAGCAGAGTTTCGTCACATTCGTGATCCCCACCAGCGCGGGACCCGACGCACTGCACAGCTTACAGGATGCGCTGGCAATCGATCTCGCGGCACTAGATCAGCGCGTGCCGTGGCTGATGCAGCCCGTCAGCGTGATCACGGTGATCGGCGCGCGCATCGGCGATCAGCACGCGCGCACGGCGCGCTTACTGGCGGCGCTGGTCGATCAACACTTAG
>JBGSRB010000355.1:0-3411 GCA_041737735.1 Anaerolineae bacterium
AAGCCGATAGCGCGCACATCGTGCGTCCCCGCCTGATCGAGCGCATCACAAGTTGAAGCGACCGCCGCGCGCCACCAGTCGTCGGGGTCTTGTTCAGCGCGATCCGGCGTGGGCTTGTGAATCGGGTATTCACGCGCGGCACTGGCGATCACGCGCGCCGCATCCGCGTCGAACAGCACCGCCTTGACGCTCGATGTGCCGAGATCAATGCCTAATAACAGCGTCATGATCGATCAGCGCGATGCGCGCAGGGGCGGCGTGGTTGATTTGCGCACGGTCAGCGCTGCGCTCAGCGTGATGCTTTCCGGCGGCGCGGCGGGATGTTTCAAGCGTCGCAGCAGCATTTCCGCCGCATGTTCGCCAATCTGATAAATCGGTTGGGCGACGGTGGTCAGTTCCGGGATGATGTAGCGCGCCAGCGGAATATCGTCATAGCCGATCACCGAGAGATCAGCGGGCAGGTGCAAACCGAGTTCGGCGGCGGCGTGCATCGCGCCGATGGCGATCACATCATTAAAGGCAAAGATCGCGGTCGGTGGTTTGGGCAGTTGCAGCAGCGTGCGCGCGGTTTTATAGCCCAGTTCAAACTGCGGCAGCGTTCCCATGACCACCAGATCGGGATCATAATCGACCTGCATCTCGACGAACGCCTGATACGCGCCTTCTGCGCGCTTCAGCATCGACTCGCTGTAGGGCGGACCCCCGATCAGCGCGATGTTGCGATGTCCTTGTTGGAGTAGGTGCATCATGGCATCGTGCGCGCCTTGTCGGTTATCCACCAGCACGCGATTGATCGGCAAATCGGGAATGTCGCGGTCAACCAGCACGACCGGCACGCGCGCCTCCACGAGATGGGCGATGTTCTCGGCGCTGCGTCCGGTTGGCACGACGATCACGCCGTCCACACGCTGACGCAGCAGCATATCGATGTAGCTGGCTTCGCGGGCGTCGCTTTCTTCCGAGCTGCATATCAGCGTGCGATAGCCGCGATCAAACAGCGTCTTTTCTATGGCGAAGGTCAGCGTGCTGAAAAACGGCTGATCCAACTGGGGCAGCAGCACGCCGATGGTCAATGTTTCTTGGCGGCGTAGACTGCGGGCGAGGGCGCTCGGCTTGTAGTTGAGCGTCTGCATGGCTTCCTGCACGCGCTCGCGCAGATCATCACTGACATAGCCACTGTTGTTGACCACGCGCGATACCGTAGCCACCGACACTTGTGCGTATTCCGCAACTTCTTTAATCGTTGCCATAAACCGCGCTGCCTTTGTCGTGGCGCCTAAGCGCATACATAATGAAATGTCTTATGTTAAGTAATCGTTTACAAAAGCGTAACGTACTTTTGAGTCAGCGTCAAATTTTGGGGAATCAAGCGCAGTTTCCACGCCTAGAGCGCGCGATCATGCACTTTGAACAGCATTCAAGCGCCAAGGTTTATCCACATTTGCTCATCTAATGTTCGCCCAATGTGCAGTACAATACTTGTAATGTGCAGCTAATGCCAACACATGCTCATCAAGCAATAACATTTGATGCAATCTACTATCCCCGTGTGAAATTTTCCAAAAGTTTTTCTTAAAACTGCATCTTTACACGAGAAGTCGTGTAGAATCATTTTTGAATGCGCGACTGATTCCTTTGACGACATCCGCCGCTTGGTAGTGGGTGATCGCGCAATCCATTGAATGGCGAGGGGGATTCCTTCATGCCTGACCATAGTGATATGCAATTTCTGGAGGGCGTGAGTGCGTTTCAAAGCGCGCGCTTACGTGCCTTCTTCGATGAGACCCTGAGTTTGGTTCGCGGTAAACCGGCGGAATTGTTGAGCTTTGAAGATGTGCGCGCGCGTTTGCGGCTGCGCGAAGAAAATTATCGCGGTCTGCAAGAAGTGCCGCTCAATCAGATCGGCGGCAGTGTCGGGCGCTATCGTGAGTTTACGTCGCGCTTTTTGCCCAAAACCAACAAGATGCAGGAACGTTGGAGCCGTGTTTACGCCCAAGCCAGCGGCATGATGGGCTTGCCGCCTATCGAATTATATAAAGTGGGCGATGTCTATTTTGTGCGCGATGGCAACCATCGCGTGTCGGTGGCGCGGCAGTTGGGTTCGCGCACCATTCAAGCGCATGTGACCGAACTGCCCACGTCGATCACGGTGCGTCCGGGCATGACCTATGATGATCTCGCGGCGCTGACAGCATATGCCGAGTTTCTCGACGCGGTGCGCTTGGAGTTCACGCGCCCACATCATCAATCCATGCAGTTGAGCGAACCCTCGCGCTATGGCGATCTGCTCGGTCACATCAACTTACACGGCGCGGTCATGGAATCGACGGCGGGGCATCCGGTCACGCTTGAGGAAGCCGCCGCCGATTGGTATGACCGCGTGTATCGTCCGGCGGTCACGCTGATTCGCAAATATGACGTGCTGCGCCTGATGCCGGGGCGTACTGAAGGCGACTTGTATCTATGGATGATCGATCATCTGCGTGAAGTGAAAGAGGCGCTCGGCGATCAACCCGAAAGCGCGCGCCGGTTCAGCGATGCACTGGTCGATTTTCTCGCCAGTCGCCGCATCGCCGTGCCGCGCGATCTGCTCGATGAACAGGATGCGTCGGTGCAGCTCACCCGTACCGACATCGAACGTCAGCTTGAGGAATATCGCGCGCGGCTCCAACGCGAAGGCGGCGAAGCGGCAGCGGAATAACGCAGCTTGCAGGGGCGGCGCAAGAGCGTGGAACGCGCACCGTCGCCCTCACCCGATGCGCTGTTCCGTTTGCGCGTCGAACCATAAATAGCCTTCAGAATCGAACGTGCAGCCGATCATATCGCCGACTTGCACCGCGTGATCCAGCGGCACGGTCAGCGCCCAGGTATCGGGTTCGCGGCGATTGCTCACGGCGCGCTCGACATCGAGCAGTTGATAGCGTTCGGCATAAAATTGCGTCACGCGGGTGACCTGCGCCTGCACCGCGTCGGCTTCACTCGTTGGGCGCACGTATTCGGGGCGAATGCCTAAGATCACGGGCGTGTTGTCGGCTAGATCAGATCGCACCCGCAGATCACCGAAGTGCGCGCCCTGCCACTGATGATCGCGCACGCGCCCGTCAAACGGGTTGATCGTCGGCACACCGATGAACGTCGCCACGAACAAATTGATCGGGTTGTGATAGAGGGTTTGGTAATCACCAATTTGCTCGATGCGTCCCGCGCGCATCACAGCGACGCGCTGCGCCATCGCCACCGCTTCGATCTGATCATGCGTGACGTAAACCGATGTCACCGGAAACTCACGCAGCAGCCGCTTGAGTTCCAAGCGTGCCGAACCGCGCAGTTTAGCGTCAAGACTGCTGAACGGCTCATCGAACAGGAACACACGCGGATCACGGGTGAGCGCGCGCGCAATCGCCACGCGCT
>JBGSRB010000423.1:0-14983 GCA_041737735.1 Anaerolineae bacterium
CAGCAGACGCGCATCCGGCGCGGTCGAGCTCGCGGCGCTGAGGTACGCCATCACTTCATCGACATATTCGATGGTCGCGTGCAGATTTTCCAGCAGTTGCGGCAGGTTGTTCAAAGCGATGCCGCCGGGCGGGGGTGCGCCTTGCGCGACATAACGCTTTTCCAGCGTTTCGCGGTCGAGTTCATACACCCAATGCAGCAGGTTGCTGTTATGCAAAAGCACGCCTGGCTCTTGATAGGTGTTGCCTAAGTCGAGCGACAGTTTGCCCAACACGCCCGCCGCATCCTGAAAGACGTGAGCATCGAGCGCCGCCGCCAGATCGAGATCGGCGTTGGTCGCCAAGCACCAACTGACCGCCGCGCCATAGGCAAAACCGGGGTAACTGATCGGCGCTTGCTGCCAGTGACCGCGATCGCCCCAATCAGTGTTGAGGAAACCGATTGCCCCATGCTTGAGTCCGTTTTGGGCGCAGCTCAAAATGTTGCCGAGCATGTTATCGGTGCGACCGCTGAGGCTGACCCACGTCGATGTTCCCGGACACACGTAAAACGGAATCCCGCTTTGGGCGAACAGCGCGCTTTTCTCGTCAAACGGATGATTCGCTTCGTAGCCCCATTCCATAGCAATGACATCTTTAGGCAGTTCCGGCACGAGATCAGGATGCTGATTGATGATATCGCCCCAGAACATCATGGTGCGTCCGCGCTTGCTGACCAGCTCGTAAATCTTGAGCAAAAAGTCGAGATACACCCGCCCTTTGCCTTGTTCTTCGACCATTTGCTTAGCGCGCCCCGCGCCCAAGTCGAAGGTTTCATCCGCGCCGACGTTGAACAGCGACGTGCTGAAGTTGGGCAGCAGTTCTTCATACAGCGAGTCGAGAAACGGGATCGTTTCCGGCACGGCGGGCGAAATGCTGAATGCGCCCGGCAGCCACCACAAGACCGACTCTTCGGTTTCGCCCAGATGCTTATACTGCGGGTGCTTGAGCCAACGGTGCATGTGTCCGAAGCTGTTCTGGTTGGGAACCAGCGTGACGAACCGCGCGCGGCAGTAAGCATCCAGCACTTGAATTTCCGCCGCCGTCATGGGTGAGGCATTGCGCCAAACATCCTCATGACCGGTGTAAGCGAAGGTGTGTTCCGTGTACAGTTGCAGTTGGTTGTACTTCATGCTCGCCAGCAGATCGACCAGCGCATAGAGCGAGTCCATGGTTGGCACTTTGTCGCGGCTGATGTCGAGCATGACGCCGCGATTGGGGAAGTCGGGGTAATCTTCGATCTCCAGCGCGGGCAGATTTACACCGTGCAACCGGATGATCTGCGCCAGTGTACACGCGCCATAGAACGCGCCTGCTGCATCATCGCCCGTGATCGTGATCACGCGCTCGGTGATGCGTAAGCGATAACCTTCAGCACGTCGTCCGCCGCGATCAATGTGGATGGTGATCAGCGCTTCGTTGGGCAGCGCGCGCGTGGCGAGCTGTAGTTCCGATATGTTGTGGCTTGCCAGTGCCGTGCGCAGCACCTCCACCGCGGGCGCAAGCGCGGCGGGTTCGCTGGTCACGGCGATGATGTGCGCGTGTCCGTTGGCTTGCTGCGGCGTGAGTTCGAGCGATCCGCCTAAACGGGTCAGGCTGCGTGGCTGCGGCAGTAAATTCAGAGCGGTGGTCATGACGAGTCTCCAAAAGTGAATCAACACACAATTTGCGCTAAGTATAGGCACGGATCAGCAAAAAGGCACACACACTTACAGTCGTTCGCCTGACACGATGTGCCAATGCAGATGTTTGGACTCTTGATAGTCGCCCAAATTGGTGATCACACGGCACGCGCCTTGTTCCGCTGTCACCCGCGCGGCGATCTCACGGATCACGTGCAGCAGTTCGAGCAGCAGAGCATCATCGGCGGGCGTCAGCGCGATCAGCGACGCGATATGCCGCTTGGGGATCACGACGATATGCACGGGATACGCTGGGCGGGTGTGGCGAAATGCCAGCACGGTGGGCGTCTCGCGCACGCGGACAACAGGTGTGCTGCCGCTTAGCACTTCATCACAGTAAAAATCATGCGTCATGGGATCGATCCTCACTTGGGATGAGGCAAGCATACAACTTTTCACCAAAATTACGGTATTCTTTTCGTTGTAAGATACAGTTTGCCGCCTTCGTTTGAATATGTTACTCTTGCGTTCAGGCTATTTATGTTTACGGAGATGCTTCGATGAAAAAACGTTTATTGATTCTGCTCTGCGTCGTGTTGGCGCTCAGCCTTGGCTTTAGCGCTGTCAGCGCGCAAGATGCACCCACGCGCTTTACGGGTGGCTGGCCCTATCAAGTGCCGCCGGATGGTCACTTCAATATGTATTCCTCCGGTCGCATCGACATGGGTATCTATATCGACTTGATGCTGCCGCCGCTGGCGGTCTACATCTGGTCAGAAGGCACCTACGATCCGATGATTGTGGACACCTTCGGCTTTGACGAAGATAACAACTATGTGATCACGCTGAAAGAAGGCTATACGTGGAGCGATGGTTCGCCCGTGACATCGGCAGATGTCGTGGCGACGTTCAACACCTTCTATCTGATCGGTGCGGTCATTTGGAACTCGATGGACAGCGTGGAAGCGCTGGACGACTATACCGTGCGCTTCAACCTGAACGCGCCGAGCCTCGATGCTGAGCGCCGCATCCTGATCGAAAATCTGCGCCCCGCCAGCGTCTATGGTGAATTCAGCGAACGCGCCGCGGCGTTGATCGCGGCAGGTGCAGGCACGGGCGACGCCGACTTCGACGCCGCGCTGACTGACCTGACCTCGTTCCGTCCCGAAGCGCATGTGTCGGCGGGTCCTTACGTGATCCTGCCGGAAAACGTCAGCGATGCCAACGTGCTGTTGGTCAAGAATGAAGGCGGCTTCAACAGCGATGTCGTGCTGTTCGACGAAGTGCTGCTGTGGAATGGTGAAACCGAAGCCGCTACGCCGCTGGTCAGCGGTGGTGAACTCGCTTATGGTACGTATGGCTTCCCGCCTGCGACCGAAGCCGCGTTCATCGAAGCGGGCATCGACATCATTCGTGGTGCGGCGTACACCGGACCCGGTCTGTACTTCAATCACAGTGTCGCACCGTTCGATCAGGTCGAAGTGCGCCAAGCGCTGGCTTACGCGATCAACCGTGAAGTCAACGGTTTCGTCAGCTTGGGCGCGTCGGGCATCGCCAATGAGTGCATGTGCGGCATCAGCGATAATCTGGCGCCCGTGTGGTTGAGCGACGAAGCGATGGATGCGCTCAATTACTATGATTACGACCTCGAAGCGGCGGCAGCGTTGCTCGAAGGCGTGGGCTTCACACGCGGCGATGATGGCGTGTGGCAGGATGCCGATGGTAACCGTATGGCGTTCGAGCTGATCTTCCCGGCTGAGTTCCTCGACTGGGCAGCGGCGGCGGAAAATGTCACGGCGCAATTGAATGATTTCGGCTTCGAGATCACCGCGCGCGGCGTGCAGTTCCAGCAACAGCAGCAAGATGTGTACGATAGCAACTTCCAACTGGCGATCCGTAACTGGGGCATCGGCAGTCCGTTCCCCGGCACCTCCTACCTTGAACCCTTCAACCGTTACAACGGTCAGGGTGAGGTGGCTGGTGAAGGTGTCGGCGGCGGGATGCGCTTTGACACGAACGTGAGCTACAGCGGCGGCGACCTGAACGTGTACGAGGCGGCAGTCGCTTCGCTGCAAGGCTTGGACACTGACGCGCAGGCGGAAATTGTCGAAGAACTGGCGCTGTCGTTCAACGAACTGCTGCCCGTTGTGCCGTTGTGGGAACGCTATGGCAACAACCCGCTCAACCGTGGCGTGTTGGCTGCACCCGAAAGCAATGACGGAATCTACAACAACTCAGGCGCGGATCATTTCATGCCCTACTTGATCCTGACTGGTGGCGTCGGACCCGCGAACTAACGCGGTAACAGCTTTAAGTATGATAGGGGCGGTACTCATGTGCTGCCCCTACAACCAACCTATAATGCCCAGTCAATACAATGCGATTATGCGGTCAAAATTTTTGTTGCGAGCCACCATCAAAGAAATTTAACGGAATAACACGCTATGGCAACCCAAGCCTCACCCGCTGCCGGCGGAATCGACGCCCCTCAAATCAACGTAGCACATTACGCCCGCCGCATCTGGCGTAATTACACACTGCGGACGTTGGTGCAGGCGTTGATTACGATTTGGGCAGTGATCACGTTTACATTCTTCCTCATCCGGTTGATGCCGGGCAACCCGGTGGATGTTTACGTCGATTTTTTGATGAATCAGCAGAATATCACCTACGATGAGGCGATGTCGCGCGCGGCATCACAATTCCAGTTTGATTTGGACGCCTCGCCCATGGAGCAGTATGTCGAATATATGGCGCAGTTGGCGCAAGGTGATCTAGGCGAGTCGATCACATCGACTGGCACGAAAGTGTTGGATCAAATCATCCGCTTCTTGCCGTGGACGGTGTTCAGCGTCGGGTTAGGCTTGCTGATCAGCTTCACGGTGGGGATCGCGCTCGGCACGATCATGGCGTATAACCGCAACACGCCGCTCGATCACGCGCTCTCGCTGGCTTCATCTATTTTGAGCGCTGTTCCCAATTACATCTGGGGCTTGCTGATCATCATCGTGTTCGGTGTGCAACTGCGCTGGTTCAACATTGGTGAACTGCGCGGCACGTATGCGCCCAACCTGATCCCCGGCTTTAACAGCGAGTTCTTGCTCAGCGTGCTGGGTCATGCCTTCCTGCCCGTGCTGGTGTATGTGATCGGCACGATTGGCTCGTGGATGCTGAACATGCGCAACAGCACGGTCAGCACTTTGGGCGAAGATTACGTCAATGTGGCGAAGGCGCGCGGTTTGCCGCGTTCGCGCATTCTGCTTGCCTATGTGGGACGCAACGCCGCGCTGCCCATGTTCACCCTGCTGGCGATCAACATCGGCTTCATTTTGGGCGGCAGCGTGATCATCGAAGAATTGTTCGTCTACAAGGGCATCGGCAGCTTCTTGTTCTGGTCGATCTCACAGCGCGATTACACCTCAATGCAAGGCGTATTCCTGATCATCACGATCAGCGTGGTCGTGTCCAACGTGCTGGCGGATTTACTTTACAGTCGGCTTGATCCGCGCGTGCGCGTGAGCGGGGAGAAGTAAATATGGCAACCGCAGCGCAATCGATGACGGTTCCCAGCGCGCCGCGTCTGACTCTGCTGGAAAAACTGGTGCAGCCGTTCACCGTATTCTTTCGCGCGTTAGGGCGCAACCGCGCGGGTATGTTCGGCTTCATCGGCTTGGTGATTTACGCGATCTGGGTGCTGGTGCTGCCCCGTTTTGTCCCGTTTGACAACGATGTGCGCCTCGATCAGATCACCGCACCGCCGGGATCGCGCGTTGTGCTGCTTACGCGCACGGCGGACGCGAACACCTACACCACACTCGAATCATTGGCAGGGCAGACCGTCGGCGTAGTGCGCGACACCGCCGGCGTGACGCTGGTGCAGCCCTACGCCGAAACCTTCACCGTTGAGGAAGAACGCTTCAGCAGCGGACGCGGCATTCTGACCGCGCTCAATGGGCTGCGCGACGGCGACACCGACGCGGTGTTGATCTTCTCGTCGCAGTTCGAGCGCTTGCAAGATGAATACCCTGAACTCGCGGTCAGCAACCCGACGCTTGGCACACCCTATATTCTCGGCACGGATACGCAAGGGCGCGATATTTTCAGCCACATGATTCATGGCGGCACGTCGCTGATCATGGTGGCGTTGCTGGCGGGCTTCTTCTCGACCATCATCGCCGTGATTATGGGATCGGTGGCGGCGCTGGCGGGTGGGGTGGTTGATAATGTGCTGACCAGCATGGCGAATTTCGTGCTGACGATCCCCGCGTTTCCGCTGTTGGTGGTGCTGGCGGCGCTGATTCGGCTGAATAACGCGGTGCTGCTGGCACTGCTGATCGCGTCGCTGGCGTGGCCCGTGTTGATGCGCGCGGTGCGATCACAGGTACTAAGCCTGCGCGAACGCGATTACGTCGAGGCGGCGGTCGCGCTCGATCTTGGCACGCGCCATATCATTCTGCGCGAGATTCTGCCGAACATGGCAAGTTTTGTGGCGATCAATTTCATTTTTGCTGTCACCAGTGCGATGTATCAGCAAGTCGGCTTGATCTTCCTAGGCATGGCGCCGATCAATGATTATACGTGGGGCGTCATGCTGTATTTCGGACGCACACGCGGCACATTGTTCAGCCCGGATAGTTCGAGCATGGTGTTAGCGCCAGTAGTCGCAATCGCGCTGTTTCAAGTGAGCATGGTGTTGTTCGCGCGGGCGCTCGAAGAAATGTTCGATCCACGTCTGCGTACATCGAAGTGATCAACGTAATCAGAAAATCAATCTTATGACCGAAACCATCCTTAAAGTTGACGATCTTTCCGTGATTTACCGCACAACGGGCGGAAATGTACAAGCGGTGTCGAACGTATCGTTCGATCTCGCCAAAGGCGAAGCGCTGGCACTGATCGGGGAGTCGGGCTGTGGCAAGACCACACTCAGCCTTGCCCTGATTCGGATGCTGCCCAACAACGCCGCCGTCCCGAACGGGCGCATTATGTATACGCGCGATGGACAAACCCGCGACGTGCTGACGCTGAGCGACCGCGACCTGCGCTTATTCCGCTGGAATGATGCGGCGATGGTGTTTCAGGGCGCGCAGAATGCGTTCAACCCGGTGTTACGCATCCGCGATCAATTTGTTGATACGGCGGCGGCACACGGTCAGCGCGATAAAAACTGGGTGCAAGAGCGCACGCTCGAATTGTTCAAGCTGGTGCGGCTTGACCCTGATCGCGTGTTCAACAGCTATCCGCATGAACTCAGCGGCGGAATGCGCCAGCGCACATTACTGGCGCTCGGCGTGCTGCTCGACCCGCAGATCGTGATTCTCGATGAGCCGACGACCGCGCTCGACATTCTGACGCAGCGCGCGATCATCGACGTGCTGAAAGAGATGCAGGCGCGCTTGGGCTTCAGCATTATTTTTATCAGTCACGACTTGGCGTTAGCGGCGGAAATGGCGACGCGCGTCGCCACCACTTACGCGGGCGAGATCGTCGAGATCGGCAACGTGGATGAGATTTTCTATCGTCCGCTGCATCCGTATACGCTCGGCTTGCTCAACAGCGTACCCAAGCTCGATCAGGGCGAACAGACGCTCGGCAGCATCCCCGGTGACCCGCCCAATCTGGTCGCGCCGCCGACGGGTTGTAAATTTCACCCGCGCTGTATGTTTGCGACAGATCAATGCACCACCGAGTCGCCGCCGCTGGTCGATTATGGCGATGGACATCTGGCGGCGTGCTGGCACACCGACGCCGTGATCGCGGCACGGACGCCCGCTATGCAACCACAAAATGCCAGCAACGGAGACGCCTTATGAGCGCAATCATGGAACTTGAGGGCGTATATCGCTCGTTCAAAAAAGGCAGCACCGTGATTCCTGTGCTGCAAGACATCAATGTGCAGGTGCAGGAACTCGAATTTTTATGCTTGGTCGGTGAATCCGGCTGCGGCAAAACCACCAGCGGCAAGATCATGGCGGGGTTGCTGCCGCCATCCAGCGGGCGCGTGCTGTTTGAAGGGCGCGACGTGACCAAGCTGCGCGGGGAAGATTACCGCCGCTATCGGCGCGCGGTGCAGATCGTGCATCAAGACCCGTATGCGTCACTCAACCCGACGCACACGATCTACAACATCCTCAGCTTTCCGCTGTTTCGGCATCGGCTGGTGAGTGGTCCTAATGAAGCGCGCGAACGCGCCGCCGAACTGCTGCGCCGCGTCGATCTTTCGCCCGAAGTGATCGATAAATATCCGCACCAACTCAGCGGCGGACAGCGCCAGCGCGTCAGCATTGCGCGCGCGCTGACCACCAGCCCGAAGGTGATTATCGCGGATGAAGCCGTGAGCATGGTCGATGTCTCGATCCGCGTCGGGCTGCTGAATATGCTCATGGAGATGCGCGACACGCTTGGCGTGACCATCGTCTTTATCACGCATGATCTCGCGCTGGCGAAGTATTTCGCGTGGACAGGGCGCATCGCCGTGATGTATCTCGGTCGCGTGGTCGAGATCGGCACCACGCAGTCGATCATCGCGCAGCCGCAGCACCCGTATACGCGTGTGCTGTTGAGCGCGATCCCCGAAGCTGATCCCGAACGCACACGCACCAAGCAGCACATCCAGTTACGCAGCGAAGACATTCCGCGCCTGACCGAACTGCCGCCGGGTTGCTCGTTTCATCCGCGCTGCCCGTGGTTTATCGAAGGCGAGTGCGATCAAGCCGTGCCGCAGTTGGAATATGTTCCCGATGCGGATGGCGGCGCGCAGGTGGCATGTCACCCGATCACGCGCGGCGTGCCGCTCACATTGTATCCCGATGCTGAACGCGCCTAATTGATGAACGACAGCCTGCTCAAGGCATTTTTGCGCGGGGGGGTGTTCGTGGCGGGGGTGTCGGCGCTGCTGATGCTGGCGACTGATCCCAACAGCGCCGAGTTCGTGGTTTCGACCTGCTCGCTGATGATCGGTTTGACACTGACGGGACTGGTCGTGATCGTGACGCGCTTGGGGCGGACGTAATATTGTAGGTGAGTGGGTTATCTACTCACCTACCCTTAGCGATCGAAAAATGAGCGCTGCACGAAGCGCATCCCCGCGTGGATTTGCGCGACCCGTTCGGCGGATAACACCCCGATAGTATCACCCAACTGCGCGGGCGTGATCAGCGCCGTTTTCGCCACCTCAACCACGCTGCGCCGCTGCAAATTGGCTTCGCCCACATCAAGCAGCACATTGCCCGGCAGGTGAAACTTGTTGGCGTTGGTGGTCAGCGCGCACACGATCAGCGCCTCAAGCGCGGCATCATCCGGCGGCGTTACCAGTTCCACCACCACGTGCGGATGCGGAATACGCGGCTCAGCATCATCGGGATGGGTGATCTGCACCCAATAGACCGCGCCTAGCTGCATGATCTTGATCTCCCCTGTGCTTGTGGGCTTAAATGGTCTGTTCTGAACCCCAAAACCACCTTATGATGATAGCTGTTTTCATGTAAGGAGCAATGATGAACCAGCTACCCCAAACCTTGCTTGACCAACTCCATCACGCTGATCACAACGAGCGCCGCGCCGCTGTAGCCACGATCAGCAGCATGGATCATCCGGCTAAGCTGGCGCTGCTGATCGACGCGCTGCAAACTGAACCCGATCCGTTTATCCGTGAGGACTTGACCTATGCGCTCACACGGATCGGTCACGCCAGCGTGCCTGCGCTCATCGCTTTGCTCCACGATGAACGGGCGGAAGTGCGCGATCAAGCGGCGCATGTGCTGGGCAAAATCGGTCATGCTGACGCGGTTGATCCGCTGATCGCCGCGCTGGATGATGCCGCCCCCGCCGTGATCGCTAAAGCCGCCTTCGCGTTACATCAAATTGGCGCGGTTGGCGCAATTCCCGCTTTAGTGGCGCGGCTCGATCACGCCGATCAAGCTGTGCAAACCATGCTGATCGATGTGCTGACGCACTTCGGCAGCGCCGCCGTACCAGCGTTAGCGCAAGCCGCCGCCCATGATCATTGGGAAGTGCGCGAACGCGCCATCGAAATTTTGGGCAACATTGGCGATCCGGCTGCTTTGCCCGCGCTGACCAACGTGCTAAGCGATGCCGATTGGCGTATACGCTTCGCCGCTGTGAACGCACTTGGACAAATCGACGGCGCAACCGCGTCCGACGCGCTGCGCGCCATGCTCAAGGATGCTGATGCGCGCGTGCACAAGCTGGCTGAACGTCTGCTGCTGGTGCGTTAGCCTAAACGATAAGGGCGACGGTGCGCGTTTTGCGCCAATCCGTCGCCCGATTATAACTTTGTTGCCAGTGTATGAATTTGAGTGAGACGTTAGCTCACATAATCGCGCAGTTGACGACTGCGACTCGGATGCCGCAGACGGCGCAGCGCCCGCCCTTCGATCTGGCGGATGCGTTCGCGCGTCAAGCCGAATTTCTGCCCGACTTCTTCGAGCGTATGCGCCCGCCCATTGAGCAAGCCAAAACGCAGTTGCAGGATGCGGGATTCGCGCGGGGTCAGTGTGTTCAGCAGCGCGTCGATCTTCTCACGCAGCAGCTTGTCATGCGCCGCTTGCGCCGGATTCGGCACGCTGTCATTCTCGATGAACTGACCGAGTTCGCTGTCGTCATCATCGCCAACGGGACGCTCAAGGCTCAACGGCTGCCATGAGACGCGCAGCATCCACCGGACTTTACGCGCGTCGCAATCCATATGCACGGCGATTTCTTCCGGCGTCGGCTTGCGCCCGTGTTCCTGTTCAAGTTCGCGCGCCACGCGGTATAAACGGCGGATGCGGTCGCTCATATGCACCGGCACGCGGATTGTGCGCCCTTGATCAGCAATCGCCCGCGTGATCGTTTGGCGAATCCACCACGTCGCATAGGTGCTGAAGCGAAAACCGCGCCGATAGTCGAACTTTTCGACCGCTTTCATCAAGCCCAAGTTACCCTCTTGAATCAGGTCGAGAAACGGCACGCCGCGCGTCATATAACGTTTGGCAATCGACACCACCAAGCGCGTGTTGGCTTTGATCAGGTGTTCGCGCGCGAGCAGGGCATCATCGATCAGAGCTTGCCACTCGACAGCGCGGGCGTGATGAGGGGCTTTCTTGAGTTTGCGCGCGGCTTCGGCGCCGACTTCGAGCCGCTGCGCCAGCGCAATTTCTTCTTCGGTGGAAAGCAGCGGCACGCGCGCCATCTCTTTGAGATACAACCCGACCGTGTCATTCGAGATCAGGTCGAACGGCAGATCATCGGCGTCGCTGTCGTCGTCCTCATCCGCCGTGAAGGGTTCGTCATCGAAGGCGAACAACGTGTCCGGATCAGGATCGGTTTCGTCGAGCGCCAGCGCATCGTCGTACAACTCGGTCGAGAAAAAATCACGTTCCGGTTCGTAAGTATGGTCGTAGTCGTTCAAGGTGCTGCCCCCTTAGAGGACTAAGACGAATATCGTAATTAGCTTATCTATTGCATAGAGGCGATCCGCCGGATCGCCCCTACATGACAAAGTTCGGGTGCAACCGCTTACGGGTCGAGCAGTTGCTTAAGTTTGGCTAAGCGCGGGTCGATGTCAGGTTCGACACAGTCACACACCTGATGGTTGCGATTGACGCCACATTGAGGACACAACCCCTGACAATCAGGACGACACAGGGCGCCGCCTGCATCCGCGATCAAGGCTTCGGCGCGGATTAACGGCGCAAGATCGAGCATTCCATCGTCGGTCAGGAAAAATTCGAGGTTGGCAGGGTTGGGATAGGCGTATAATTCTTCGAGATCGAGCGTGAGTTCGTAATCGACCGAGTCGAGACAGCGATAGCAGTCATCGTTGACGCCCACTTTGAGCAGCCCTTGCACCAAAATGCCTTCTTTGGTGCGACTGAGGCGCAGGGGACCACGCAGATAAAGCAGATCAACATCATCCGCCACCCGCACGGCGGGAACGTCAAATTCGGTGTCGTGAATGTGACCGGAGCCGCTGGCGATCAGAAAACCGACGTTAAGCTTGAGGACGCGATTACCAATGAAGCCGTTGGTAAACTGTTTCACCGTTTACCCCTACAATAAGGTTGTGATTGTCGATAAAACCAAGCGGTAAATCAGGGCAAGTGCCGAATTACAATTACAATACGCAAACGCAGTTTAAAAGTATATGAGTTTCGCTTATCTGTCAAGCACATGAACGCCCCCATTCTCGCGTTTATATCGGCGCACGTGTATCATGATGCGGCACACGACCCAAGGACAGCACACACATGGCAATTGATACCATCATCGCTTATGACTGCATCCCTAAGCAGACATTAGGCGCGAACGACATGCTCGAACGGTTGAAAGCGCGCGAACGTGCCGACACCGTGATCGCGTTATTTCGGCGTGAAGGCGATCAGCGCCCGCCCAGTGAAATGGGCTTTGAGTTCACCCGCACCAATTCCGACGGTGAAGAAGAAACGCGCGTGATCGTCGTGCAAGATATGCTCGACGAAGCCGCCCCGCTCGATCCACTGGCGGATCACTGCGTGGGGTGTCCGGCGAATGTGCGCGGCGCGCCTTTCGGCTGCATCAATTTCGTGCAGTATCCACTGAGCGCGAAAGGTGAGCGCTGGCTGCTGGATCGCCTGCCGACGATTGACGAGCCGCTGATCTGGCTGCTGCTGCGCGAAGGTGTGCAACAACTGGGCTACGATGGCGCGCGGGTGCGTCCGCTGCGCGCGGAAGGGCGCTATTTTGAAGAAGCGCGCGTGCAGGGGCGTGATTTGGTTGAATTTGTGTTCACGGCGGATCAAGCGTTCGAGCTGCTGTTCATGTTGGGCGATGTCGCGCCTTCTCATGCGGGGGTGGTGCTGCTGCTGTTCGGCGCGATCCGCCGCGATTTAGAAGCTGATGCCATTGTCCGGGTGATGAATGGGCAGATCGACCCTGACGACTTCCCCTATTTACTGCGAGACTCACCGATCGATGATCACACGATCACCGATTTGAAAGCCTATTTACGCGCATTGCATCGCGCGTGGCTGCTGCATGTCAGCGTCACGCTGGATGTTTAGCGCACACGGAGACAACAATTTATGCGCGTGATCATCACGGGCGGTACAGGTTTGATTGGCTATCGGCTGGCGCAGATCGTCATGGGCGCGGGCGATGAGGTGTTGATCCTCAGCCGCGATGGGCAGAAAAGCGCTGTGCCTGCGGGTGCGAATGCCGTTCGGTGGGATGCGCGTACGGGCGATGGCTGGCACAGCTTGATCAGCGCCGACACGGTGATCGTCAATCTCGCGGGTCAAAATCCCGCGCATTGGCGCTGGACGCAAGCGCATAGACAGCGCGTGTTAGACAGCCGTTTGTGGGCTGCCGAAGCCGTGCTGGATGCGATCAAGCGGGCGGATGCCAAGCCGCGCGCGCTGCTACAAGCGTCAGCCGTCGGCTATTACGGGGATCGCGGCGAGACTTACATCACGGAAGAAACGCCCGCGGGTGAGGGCTGGCGCGCCGAGGTGTGCGAACAATGGGAAGCATCCGTCGCGGACGCGCCGATCCGCACGGTCTATCTACGGATCGGCATTGTGTTAAGCCGCAACGGGGGCGCGTTCCCGTCGTTCCTGTGGGCGGCGCGTCTGTTCGGGCGGCGCTTGGGCAGCGGCAAGCAGTATATCCCGTGGATCACGAACACCGATTGCGCGCGCGCGATCCAGTTTTTGCTGCGTCAAGAGGTCAGCGGCGCGGTTAATATTTGCGTGCCGGAAGCCGCCACCAACGCCGAATTGATGGGAACGCTGGCGCGCCTCATGCGCCGCCGCCCGCTGATGCCCGTGCCGGGTAGCCTGCTGCGTTTAGTCATGGGTGAACAAGCGACGACCGTGCTGGACAGCCAGCGGGTGAGTCCGCGCGTGCTGATCGATACGGGCTTTAAGTGGCAGCAGGATAAACTCGAGTCGGTGCTGCGCGGGCTGCTGGCGCACTGATCCCACGCTAATACGGGGCGATTTACCCCAAATTGCCCCTTAAACCAAACCCTGCCTGAATGTGGGCATAGGTTCTCACACCTCTTTTGCGTAAAATTTGGTAGCGCTCCCAAGCACGATCTCGTATGATCAGGCGCGGATATTTTAATTAAGGATCGAAGGACATCATGAGTAAACCGATTGCGCTTCAACTTTATTCCATTCGAGACGCGCTCAACGCTGATTTTGCGGGTTCGCTGCGGCGTGTCGCTGAACTCGGCTATGCGGGCGTTGAATTTGCGGGTGTCTATGGCGAATCACCTACCAGCGCGGCGGCGCTGTGCGCGGAACTAGGCTTGCAGGTTATCGGCGCGCATCTGCCGCTGCCACTGGGTGAACAGCAAGAGTATGTGTTAGACACCGCGGCTGAGCTGGGCATCACGCGCTTATTCTGCCCGTGGATGCCGCCGGATCGCTTTGCCACCGCTGACAGCATCCGTGTGGTGTGCGACGAGATCAATGCCGCGAACGATGTCGCCCGCGCGCGCGGCTTGCAACTGGGGTATCACAACCATGATGCCGAGTTCCGCGCCGCCGATGATGGTGTGCTGGCATTCGAGCATATGAAGCGGTTGCTTGATCCGGCGGTGTTGTTCGAGATCGACATCTTCTGGGTGCAGTTCGCCGGGCTTGATCCCGCGCCGATCGTGCGCGAACTGGGTGAACGGACGCCCGTGCTGCACGTGAAGGATGGCGGCGAAAATTATGGCGATCCGATGCGGAAGTATGGCGAAGGCATCGTCGATATTCCCGCTGTCGTGCGCGCCGCCGAAGCCGCCGAATGGTTGGTGGTCGAACTCGACACTTACGACGGTGATGTCTTTGAAGCCGTCGCTTACAACTTTAACTTTCTGGTTGAACAAGGGTTAGGTCATGGACGCTAAATTGCGCGTCGGTATTATCGGCGTAGGCAACATCAGCGGCGCGTATATCAAGGGCTGCCGCACATTTGACATTCTCGAATTAGTGGCGTGCGCCGACATCGATCTGGAGCGCGCCGAGCGCGTCACGGCAGAACACAGCATCCCGCGCGCGTCGAGCGTGGCTGATCTGTTGGCGGCGGATGACATCGACATTGTGGTCAACCTGACGATTCCGGCGGTTCACGCGCAGGTCAGCTTAGATATTCTGCGCGCGGGCAAACACGTTTATAGCGAGAAGCCGCTGGCGGTCACGCTGGACGACGCGCGCGCGATTCTCGACACAGCCGAAGCGGCGGGTTTGCGCGTCGGCTGCGCGCCGGATACGTTCTTGTTCGCGCCGCACCAAACCGCGCGCAAGCTGGTCGATGATGGTGTGGTCGGGCGTCCGGTGGCGGCAGTCGGCTT
>JBGSRB010000464.1:0-2730 GCA_041737735.1 Anaerolineae bacterium
GTGATGTCAACGGGCAGCGCGGCGAGGCGTTCGAGCAGGATCGTTTGCACCTGCGCAGGCGTGCCAATCGTAATCACCGCACGGCGAATGCCCTTGCGCCCGACTTCATCGCGCAGATCAGTCACAGTGATGCTGCAAAGCGCGGCTTCGCCCGTTTCCAGCGCGAAACACTTGAGCGACTCCGCGCCAATCAGCGCGTCCGCGCCCCACCCTGCCCCGCGCGGCATGGTGCGCCGCCAGATCGTTTTGAGCGCGTCCGCGTCGATGCCGTCGGTCGGCGTGGTGAAGGCGTAACCGAGCCGCCGTCCTTCGAGCAGATAATCAATGGTGAGGGTTTTCATGCGCGCCGTGATCCCTCATGGGTGCATACCGGGTATGACGTGTATACGCAATTATCCCTATGGGGGGTGCCCTATTGGAATCAAAGCTCATCCTAAAAGAGTGAGGAACTCATCGACTGTTAGCCCTGCCTGCTGGATAATCACGCGCAGTGTTCCGCGCGGCAGCGGCTTTTTACTGATCGGCACGGGAACGGTTCGCGCCGGTGCAGGATCATCACGGCGCATCTGCACATGACTCCCTTTTTGACGTGCAACATAAAAGCCAGCTTTTTGCAGCGCTTTGATGCAGTCGTTTGGGTTAACGTTGGGCAGACGACTCATATATCCAGAACAAGTTGCTGCACTTCGGGCAAAATTTCCGCATCTTCGGGCGGAATTGGCTCGCCATGTGCGGTCAAATCTTCGATGTGCAGTTCAATCGCTTCATGGATCATCCGAATCGCTTCATCAATTGTTTCACCCATGCTGGCGATGCCCAAACTAGGACATTCCACCCAGTAAGGCACAACTTCATCGGGTTCACTGCGATGAATGATGATTTTCCGCATAGCTTTAGGCGCTCACAACTCAACTTATCAGAAGCTAGGCAAGTGCTAGGGCGCAGGCTAGGCTGCGCCCTATAGAAAAGTCACCCCGTATACGCATTGGCGGCGTATTGCTGTGCCGTGCCGTTGACCGGATTTTGCGCTGCGCTGATCGTCGGGCGCTCGATTTGGATGCGTTCTTTCAAGCGCTGCAAGTCGCGGTCGGTGGCGTCGTAGCGCAGCGCGGTGTCGAGCAGCATCTCGGTGATGTCGCGGTGGCGCGGACTTTCGATCAGCACGCGCGCCAGATCAACCGTCGCGTTGACGATCAACTCGCTGCTGTCGTTGGCGAACGCCAGATGCAGCGCTTGGCGATAATACATGACCGCCTCGCCCAGTTTGCGCTCTTGGACCGACGCATAGCCCAGATTGCTCAGGTGCAGCAGTTCATCGTCGCGATCTCCGACTTCGCGCGCAACATGCAGTGCCGACGTGAAAAAGCGCGTCGCTTCATTCCAACGGTTGAGCGCGCCCGAAGCCGTTCCCATGCCGCTGAGAACGCGCCCCTCAAATTGACGATTGCCCAACGTGCGGAAAGCGGTCAGCGCGTCTTCCCAAGTCGAGAGTGCCTCATCCGGCGCGCCGCTGTCAAGCTGAGCGTATGCCAGCTTGAACAAAACATCCGCTTCAGCCGCAGGATCGCCCGCCGCGCGCGCCAGATCGAGCGCTTCGCTGTAAGCCGTGTTCGCCTGATCGCTTTCGCCAAGCTCCATGCGCGCGTCGCCTAAAAGCGTCATCAAGCGGCGCTCGGCGCTTTCACTGCCCAAGCGTTTCGCCAGATCAATGCCGCGCGTCGCGTTCAACACGGCGGCTTGGGTGTTATCAGTCTGCACGATCAGCGCGGCAAGCGCTTCATACATCGCCAACATGCCCGCCTGATCGTTGACCGTCTCATAGGCATTCAGCGCTTCGTCATAGCTGGTGATCGCTTCGATGTCGCCGCCGCTGCGTTCCAGTTCGCGCCCGATGGCGGCGTAGAGTTCAGCTTGACGACGGCGATCCGCCTGCTGACGCGCCTGCACGAGTTCCGCGCGCAAGCGTGACAATTCATCGGCGTAAACGATGGGCGCGGCAGGCTGCGAGGCTGAATCCGCTAAGCCGTCGTCATCATCATCGTCGTCTAACGACAGTAACTCACTATCGAAGTCGTCTTCGTCGTCATCATCCAGCAGCACATCGGCGTAATCATCTTCGTCATCCTCGGCGTCGTCAGAGTCTTCAGCGAACGACTCGTCGAATTCTTCATCGAGATCGAGCGACTCATCGGCGCTGATCTCGCCAAACGCCGCTACGGGCATGGTGAAGCTTGGCGCGGTGCTTGTCGCTGAATCGTCGTCGCTGGACTCGTCGTATTCTTCGGCGTAATCGTCGTCGAGCGTGCCGTCGTCGTCGAGCAAGTCCTCATCTTCGGGATCGCTGTCGTCGTCAGCGATCATGCCGGGCGCGAGTAAGCCGCTGTCGGACTCTTCGTCCTCATCATCGAGCGGCAGCAGCGTTTGCTGCTGTGGCATCGACTCGGCAGGCGCGTTATACGCCGGAAACGGCTGCGCCGAACTGACGCTGAGTTCTTGCAGCGCGATCAACTCGTTAACGTAGCCGCGATCCGCGACGAAATCGCCCGCTTGCGCCAGCACCAACGCCAGCGCGTTGGGTGTGACGCGATCGCCGTTGGTGGCTGCCCAGCGTGCCGCCGCCATGATCGTATCCATCTCGCCCGCCAACGCCTGATCATCCGTCGCGTGCTGACGCACGAACGTGACCACCGCATCACGGAAGCGATTTTGCAGATCAACGAGCTTATTCGA
>JBGSRB010000504.1:0-7723 GCA_041737735.1 Anaerolineae bacterium
CGCTCGACCCCGACGGCAATACGCTGCTGGTGCGGCAATTTCGCACGGCGGCGGGGCGGTCAATGCTTGAAATTCCGGCTGGCACGCTCGAACCCGACGAAGCGCCGCTCATCTGCGCGGAACGCGAACTGCAAGAAGAAACGGGTTATCATCCCGGCACGCTGGAGTCATTGGGCGGGTTATTTGTCGCGCCCGGTTACACCACTGAATACATTCATCTGTTTTGGGCGACTGACTTACGCGAGTCGAAGCTGATAGGCGACGCCGACGAGTTTATCGAAGTGGTGCGCGTGCCGCTGCCTGAAGCCATCGCCATGATCGAGCGCGGCGACATTGACGACGGCAAAAGCATCACGGGTTTGCTGCGCGTGGCGCGGCGCTTAGGGGTGTGAATCAAAACGGACGCACTCGCAAGCGCGTCCGTTGTTGGTGGTGTTGTAGCGCTCGCTTAATTCGCGTTAAAAACGATGCTGCCCAGATCGAGGCGCACAGCCGGACTCATGGTCGAGGTCAACACCGCGCGCTTGAGATACACGCCTTTGACCGACGACGGCTTGACGCGCTGCACGGCATCGAGGACGGACTGCGCGTTCGCCACCAGATTTTCTTGCGTGAAGCTGGCTTTGCCAACCGGCACATGCAGGTTGCCCGTTTTGTCGTTACGGAACTCAACGCGACCGGCTTTCAATTCATCGACCGCTTGCGCGAGGTCTTCCGGGTTGACGACCGTTCCCGCTTTGGGCGTCGGCATCAAACCACGCGGACCCAACACGCGCCCCAAACGCCCGACTTTGGGCATCAACGCAGGGACGGCGAGCGCGGCGTCGAAATCGAGAAACTCACCTTTTTGAATCCGCTCGATCAGCGCATCGTCAGCGATGATGTCGGCGCCAGCGGCTTCAGCGGCGCGCGCTTCGTCGCCTTCGGCAAACACCAGCACGCGCACGGTTTTGCCTAAGCCATGCGGCAGCAGCACGGTGCTGCGAATTTGCTGATCGCTTTGGCGCGGGTCGATGCCTAAACGGACGTGGAGTTCAACCGTTTCATCGAACTTGGCGCGCGCCATCTGCTTGATGATCGCGATTGCGGCGTCAAGCGGGTAATCCTGATCGGGATCGACCAGCTTGGAAATTTCGGTGTAACGTTTTCCTTGCGGCATGTTATTTGCTCCTGTGGTTTATGCGGGCGTTCATGCGCCCTCCCACGCTTCTAAACTAGACTACTCGACGACATCAATGCCCATGTTGCGGGCGGTTCCCACCAACTGCTTGACGATCATGTCCACATCTTTGGTGTTCATGTCTTTGCGCTTGATCTCGGCGATCTCGGCAAGCTGCTTGTAGGTCACTTTGCCGATGGGCTTCGGCGGATTGCTCGCGCCTTTATCCAGCCCCGCCGCCCGCAGGATCAAGAAGGTTGAAGGCGGGCTTTTCAGCTCGAACTTGAACGAACCATCGGTGAAAATGGTGATTTCCGCCGGAACGATCTCGCCAATGCGGTTCGCCGTGCGGGCATTGTATTCCTTGACGAACCCCATTAGGTTGACGCCATGCTGCGCCAGCGCGGGACCGATCGGCGGTGCGGGATTAGCTTTGCCACCCGGAATTTGTAGGGTGACGACGGTTTTAACTTTCTTCGCCATGAGTTTACTGCTTCTCCACTTCCATGAAATCCAGTTCAACGGGCGTATCACGCCCGAAGAAGTTAACCATTACACGAACTTTCGATTTATCCATGTCGATTGCCGACACGAGACCGGGGAAGTCATTGAAGGGTCCGCTGGTGATGCGAACTTTATCGCCCGGTTTGTAATTGACCTTGAACTTGGGCGTTTCGTCCGACATGCGATCCATAATCTGCTTGACTTCGTCGTCGCGCAGCGGCGTGGGGTCGTTGCCCATGCCCGCAAAACCCGTGACACCCGGCGTGTTGCGCACCACATACCATGAGTCTTCATCCATCACCATCTCGATGAAGATATAGCCGGGGAAGATGCGCTTTTCCACCGTTTTGCGCTTGCCCTCTTTGACTTCGATCTCGTCTTCGGTGGGAACCAGCACATCGAAAATCTTGTCGCGCATCCCCATGGTTTCGATGCGCTGTTCGATGGCTTGGCACACCTTATTTTCGTAGCCAGAATAGCAATGAATCACGTACCAATGGCGTTCGCCTTTGGTCGAAAGCTTCGACATGCCATCACCGAGAATATCCGCCGGGGCGGTGTCTTCAACGGGTGCGGGCTGCGGCTCATCACTCAGATACACTGGCTCGGGATCGTAATCAGTTTTTTGCTCCTCGCGCGCTTTGGCGCGGGCGCGGGTATTGGGCTTAGGCATAACCGGGAACTCCCTTTAACACACGTTTAGGAACTCGACCGACGGTTGATCAACACGCCGACGCCCACCGCCACGATCATGACCACGACCAAGATCAGCGGGTTGCTCAAGCCGAGACGGAACAATTCGGTGAACGCGGTGCTGATTGCCCCTAAAGCCAGCGACGCCAAGATCAAAACGACGATTACGATAGTCGAGAGGCGGCGAATGTCTTCGCGGGTGGGCCATGCCACCTTCCGCAGTTCGGTGCGAACGCCTTCAAAATAGTCGCGCAAGCCAGCGACTAAACCGCGTCGTTCTGGTGGTGCTTCGTCATCCTCAGACTTGAGCGGCGCGTTCGAGCGCCCGCGCGCGGTTACGGCGCGGGTATCAGTCGTGCTGTTTTGCTTGTTGGTCGCGCGCAAAGCAGCGCGCCGACCGCGCGGAGTGGGGCGTTCATCTATCGTCTTATCGGCTGACATGCGATTGACATCTCCTTAAAGACCACCGCTGATCGGCGGCGCACACATAATCTGACATAAAAAACACCGCCATTCACCGGCGGTGTCTCAGAAGGTGAGCAGGGGCACAAGGATTCGAACCCTGAACAACGCTTTTGGAGAGCGTCATGATACCATTTCACCATGCCCCTATGGCGCCTTACGTCTATTCTACACTGACGCGGCGCGTTTGGTCAACGCAAGACTATGCGGGAACACTGCCCCACACGCTGCGCGTTTCTACTTGGTTTCGCGGTACACCACGTGACGCCGCACGAACGGATCGTACTTTTTCAATTCCAACCGCCCCTGATCATTGCGGCGGTTCTTCTGCGTGTAGTACATGTGTCCGCTTTCGGTGGAACGCATCTTCACCAGAACGCGGTTACCCTTCTTCGCCATTGTTTCTTATTCCTGCCTATGAAATTATGCTGTGTCGGGTATCAATAGCTCCAGAAGAGGATTGAACTCTTGACCTTACCCTTACCAAGGGTACGCTCTACCACTGAGCTACTGGAGCGAGAAACTATGCTATTAATGCTAGTAGCAAATTGGACAAATTCTCAACCAATTTACCATGTGGGCCGGACAGGACTCGAACCTGTGAAGGCTTCCGCCAGCGAGTTTACAGCCCGCCCCCTTTGCCACTCGGGACACCGACCCATGTATGTTAACTTGCCGAACGCACCTACCACTTAACCTGATATTCTTGATACTTCTCGTAAAGCGTCAACGAGTTGCGATTGACGATTGCTGAGCAAGGTATCATGTACATCTCTTCACTATCGGTCACAATAAAAAGCAAGTTCACACGTGTAGGATCGAAGAACTTAACTTTGCCACTTCCCGAACGATTACCGCCTTTAACACGCAAATTGGCTTGATACCAGCCTTGCGGATTGCGGTAGTAGACCGTTTTGACCTGAACTGAGTAAAACCTATACTCGTGTTCAACAACCAAGTCGTAATCTTGGCTATCGGTCAAAGGAATTGACACCCGATAGTTATTTTTAGCGAACCACGCGATTGCTATCGCTAGACCAACATCGCCCTGCTGCTTGCTGTTCTTCTGCTTACTGAGCAGCAGTGGTTCACCAAAATTTATGTGGTTGTTCAAGGTGCATCTCCAAAGATGGCTGTGAAACATCTTCACAAGCCGCCGAAGAGGATCGAACTCTTAACCATCCGCTTACAAGGCGGGCGCTCTACCATTGAGCTACGGCGGCACACCGCAAAGTATAGCAGATGGAATATGTTGTTCAACCCTGCAACTGACCAAAGTTTAATCAAGCGCGAACATGCTGTCAATCCACAATTCGCGGCGGCTTAAAATTCGTACTCATCATAATCATACGCCAGATGAATGGGACCCGCGAAGGTTGCGCGCGCTTCATCCACCAGCGGCGCGGGATTGGTATTCCACACCTGATAATGAATCAAATACAGCGATTTCGCGTCGCACTCCGTGGCGGTCTCGCCCGCCTGCCGCGCCGATGAGTGACCGAAGCCTTCCCCGGCTGCCTCATGGATGAGCATATCGGCGTTACGTCCTAAGTCGAGCAGTGCAGGGATCGGCTCGGTGTCGCAGGTGTAGGCAAGCACCCTGCCGTTGCGCTTGTTGAGGATGCGTAAGCCAATCGTGGGGATGAAATGCTTGGTCGGGTACGCGGTGATGTGAAAATCGTCGTTATCCAGCACGGGCGCGCCGTTGCGCTCTAACACGCGGTGAAACGTGACCGGGAAGAAATCGGGCCAGGTATCCCACGCGAACGCCAGCATCATATCTTCGACGCGGTTGATGCAGTGGCTTAAACCATACACACGCAGCGGCGCTTGGCGTCCTAACAGCCACATGTGCATGAGCATGTTAGGAAAGCCCGACACGTGATCCGGATGAAAGTGCGTGAGGATCACATCGCGCAGGTTGACATCATCGATGTCGAATTTGCTGATTTTGCCGAGCGGGTTCGAGCCGCAGTCCACTAAAATCGGGGCGTTGTCGCCCTCTAAAATGAAGTGGGTGTTGTCGTGTTCAGCATCTCTGACCGCTGCCGCCGAACCCAGAATGATCACGCGCGCCATGTTTCGCCTTTGTGTGTGCCAAATCCGTCCTAAGCATGTGCCAAGCCAGCGCACCAGCCCGACTCGACGTTCGATCTAGTATACGCCGATGCGCGCCGCGTGAAGGTTTCGATCTGGTTTGTGGGGGAACATCCTGCACGCAGGCTGCACAATCTCGCTTGATCTGATCGCCCGCGCTGACGTACACTGAAAGACAAGTGTCCGCACAATCGTGATGAGCGAGCAAGCCCATGTCCATGCTGCAACGCAAACTGAATCAACAGGGTGGCGGTGAACCACCGCGTCCCGAATCGTCCACGCCCGCCCAAGCGAGTGCATCTGCTGGAGCAGGCGCGCCCACATCGAACAGCAGCGGCGCAGCGCCTAGCGCCGCTCAGAATCAGAAGGAAGTCACGCCGCCAAAGATCGCCTATCTCCGCAAGCGGTTGCGCGGTCAGCTTTTGCGCTCGCCCGATGAAGCGGATACGTGGGTGCGGAATGACCCGGAAAAGATCGAGATGCTGACCAAGCGCCTGCGCGCGGTGCTGGAAAAAGCCGGCGCCGAAAATGCCGACTATCAGCTATCGCCCACCGAGTTTGAGCAGTTACGCACCGCCCTGCTGGATGATCTAATTGGCTTCGGTGCGATTCAGGTGCTGGTGCAGGATAAAGGCTGCTCCGAGATCATGGTCAACGGGCCACACACGATCTACGGCGAGTACAAGGGTAAAGTTACCCTCACGCCGTATGAATATGATGATGAGGATCACATTTTACACACCGCGCAGCGCATTGTGCGCCCCATGGGACGGCAGTTGAACCGTGAGAATCCGATGGTGGATGCGCGTCTGCCCGATGGATCGCGCGTGCATATCGTCACCGAGCCGTCAGCGCTGCAAGGCACGACCATGACGATCCGTAAATTCCCCGAAAAACGCCTCGACATCAACGACTTGATCAACTTCGGCACGCTGACCCCGGAAACTGCCGAGTTTCTCGATGCGTGCGTCAAGTGCAAGCTCAACATTGTGGTCAGCGGCGGCACGGGTTCGGGTAAGACGACGCTGCTCAACATCCTCAGCGGCTATATTCCCGCGAGCGAACGCATCGTCACAATTGAGGACGCCGCCGAACTGCAACTGAATCAGCCGCATGTGGTGCGTTTGGAAACTGCGCCCGCCATCCCGAACACGGATGGTAAACGGGGGTTGCTCGCCGTGCGCGACTTGGTGCGCGGATCGCTGCGTATGCGTCCGGATCGCATCGTCATCGGTGAGTGTCGCGGTGGTGAAGCGATTGACATGCTGCAAGCCATGAACACGGGTCACGATGGATCGCTGACGACGGTTCACAGCAACAATTCGCGCGACAGCATCGCCCGTTTAGAAACGCTGTGCTTGATGGCAGGCATGGATTTGCCCGTCGCCGTGATTCGGCGGCAGATCGTGAGCGCGGTCAACCTGATCATCCAGATCGCGCGCATTAAAGACGGCTCGCGCAAGATCATCCAGATCACCGAAGTGCAGGGCATGGAAGGCGAGTCGGTCACACTGCAAGATATTTTCCTGTATCGCCTGCCCGGTCAAACGGGTTTGCAGCCGGCGTCCACGGGCGGCGGCAAACTCGAACCCACCGGCTTCCGCCCCAATTTTGTCGATGTGCTGGAAGAAAACGGCTTCCGTTTGAGTGGGCGCATCTTCGGCGCGGGGCGTCAGCAGTTCGGCAATTCCTAAACACGACAGGTGCGCGGGGCGATCTGTTGGGGATCGCCCTGTGGATCACGCGCCCGCCCAACCTGTCCAGCCGCGCGCTTGCCACGCGGTATACAACGCCACCGATCCGACCGTCGCCACGTTCAAGCTGGCGACACGTCCGCGCATAGGCAGCGCCAATAGCAGATCGCATGTATCGCGCACCAAACGGCGCAAGCCTTCGCCTTCACTGCCCAACACAATGCCGATGGGCATGTTGAGATCAGTCTTGTCGATGGGCGGCACGTTGGGACCAATGTCCAACCCGACCAGCCACACATCCGCCTGCTTGAGATCGCGCATCGCTTGCACCAAGTTGGTCACCTGCACGATGTTGAGATGCTCGACCGCGCCTGACGACGCACTGACCACCGCAGGCGTAATGCCCACACCGCGCCGTTCCTGCAAGATCACGCCATGCACGCCCACCGCATCGGCAATGCGCATCAAGCTGCCGACATTCTGCGGGTCTTTGAGCAGGTCGAGCAGCAGGAAGAACGGCTTTTCTTCGCGCTGCTTACCCACATTTAGCGCCGCTTCGAGATCGACGTAAGCGTAAGGCGCGGCGCGCAGCACCATCCCCTGATGATTCTGTCCCGGCGCGAGATCGTCAATGATGCGGCGTGGCACGCGCTTAACTGGCACGCCGCGCTCGGCAGCAGTGGCGAGAATTTCCGCGACCAAGCCTTTGGCGTCGCTGCCTTCGTTGATCAGCAGTTGATCCATGGAGCGCCGTCCACCGCGCAGCGTCTCCATGATCGCCCAATGACCATAAATGAATTCAGGCATAATGGCTGCGCCTATTCCACGCGCCAGATCGTGCCATCGGCGCGATCTTCCAGCGTGACACCTGCCGCCGCCAATTGATCGCGGATGCGGTCGCTTTCCGCCCAATTCTTGGCGGTGCGCGCCTGCGCCCGCATGGTGATCAGCATCTCGATCAGCGCGGCTTCGCGGGCGGCGCTGCTGCCGCTGGTGCTGACGGCGTCATCCGCGGGAATGATGCCCAACACACCGCCTAACTCGCTGTAGACGCTGTGAATCGCGTTGAGCGTGTTGATGCCGACGGTCTGCTCACTGTTGAGCAGCGTATTCA
>JBGSRB010000536.1:0-11877 GCA_041737735.1 Anaerolineae bacterium
TCGCACCATCCCACGCGAGCGAGTCGATCTGCCAGCGCAGATGCGCCAACGCGGGCGCGTCGGGGGCATCGCCATAACGCAAGGTCAGCCATGCGGCGGGCGCGTCGAGCGTGAACAAGCCGCGCGCGCCTTCACAGCGGAAAGCGCCGTCTTGCGTGTGAACATACAGACGGTTGTGCGCGTATTTGGGCAGAATGGCGGCGTCGGTCAGATGCGCGGTGAGTTGGTCGTTCATGGGCATGTAAACTTTCAATAGGTTGCCCCCTCCCCGTGCGTGTGCGCTTGGCGCAGGCAGCATCGGGAAGGGGAATACAACCGGAGGTTACACCGGGTGAGATCGCGGATTGCCGTCTTTACGTAATCCGTTCGCGGATCGACGCGCTGGCATAATCTAGAATGGAAACGACAATCGCAATCGCCAGCACTGCGACGCCCGCCTCACGATAACGCAGCAGGTTGATCTGTTGTTGCAGCAAAAAGCCGATGCCGCCGCCGCCCACAAAACCGATAATCGTGGACATACGCACGTTGATGTCCCAGCGATAGAGCGTGAACGCGATATAAGGCGGCACGATCTGCGGCACCACCGCGTAGATGATCGTTTGCACACGATTCGCGCCCGTCGCCAGCAGCGCTTCGATGGGTCCTTCGTCGATGTTCTCGATCTGCTCGGAATACAGCTTGCCCAGTGAGGCAATCGAGTGCAGCGTCAGCGCCAGCACACCCGCGAAGGGCCCAATGCCCACCCAGATCACGAACACGATGCCCATGATCAGCGGTTCGATGGCGCGCAGCGCGTTCAAGATGGTGCGCGTGCTGGTATACGCCAGTGTGCCGATGGGCATGTTGCCCGTGACGCCGGTCATGCCCCCGGTGATGCCGCCCAGCAGCGCACCCACGAGGATCGCTTGCTGGAAGAACAGCTCGGCAACGGGCAAACGCCCGATCACCACCGAGCGCGCCACATCAAACAGCACGTAGGTGAGGGCGAACACCACACCGAAGCCCACCCATTGCAGCAGCGGACGCAGCGCGCGATCCTGCGTGGTGCGTTCCAGTGGATGGCGATGCCCGATGGTGCGGTCATAGAGCATGACCAGAATCGGCGCGCCCATCAATCCGGCGAAGATCGGCAGCAGCAGCGTCATCAACGCGGCTTGCGATCCGATGGCTGCCGCCGCCACCATCAGCAGCGCGCCGCCGATTCCGCCCAGAAGCACGCCCATGATCTGACTCATTACTGGCGACAGCCCGCGTAACACGCCGCCGGCTAAGCGCATCCCCAAACCGGAGAGGTAGATAGCAATCGCCAACGCGCTGATGGCGACGATGGTCAGCTCAACCAGATTGCTGATCGTGCCAAGAAAATTACCCAGATAGCCGAACAGCGGCACATCACTGGTCAGCAGTACCCGGCTGATCGTGATGCCGAGTCCGGCGATCAGCGCCAGCGCGAGAATGACCACCAGCGTGATCGCCAACGTGGTGAGACTGCCGCGCACTGCTGAAGGCGGCTCGCCCCCCGTGTTGACCGGGCGGCGCGCTTGGGCTGCGCCCACCGACGCCAAGCCGATCAGCATGACGCTGGCAGCGCCCGCAAAATCACCCTTGCCGAGATTAACCACGCCTTCAGCCACAGGACCCACCAGCGTTTGACCGAGCAGCCAGCCCACCGGAAACAGCGCTAGCCCGATCAGCGCTTTGCCAATCGGCATCTTGATCGGCTTCATCAGGTTGTGCGCGGCTAGAAAGCTCAAGACGACGGCAATCGGTAGCGCGAGCGTCGTCGCGATCAATGCCAGAAAGATCGTCTCGATCATCTTCTCGATCACGAGATTGGTCGTGTCGCTCAAACGCGGGCTGCCCGCAGGCGTGATCGCGCGCACATCCACGAACGCTTCGGAACCCGCCTCGGCGCTGCGAATGTTGGGGACGGTGATCTCGGTGCTGAAGCTGCCCGTCGCATCGGTGAACACTTCACCCAACGGGCGCGGCTGTCCCGCGCCGGGAATCCACGTCAATTCCGCGTCGGTCAGGGGTGCGAAACCGCGACCTTCCACCACGATCACATCGCGCCCCGCGCCGCAGGCGGGCGTGAGTTGTACCACCGCGCCTTCGGTTTGGACGGGAACGCCTGCACCTTCGGCACAGTCCATGATGAAATTCGCGCGGAATGTTTCCGAGCGCACGGGTTGGGTGAAAATGTTGGGCGAAAGCAGCTCTTGCAGCGCCCGGGTGACCGCCGCTTGGCGCGTTTCTTCCTGCGTGGGCGCCAGACTGATGTCGGTGACTTCCCAACCGTAGGCGTAAATCACGATGCCGATTGCCACCGCCACCACGATGAGCAGGCGACGGAATGCAGCGCGGGCGGGTGTAGGTGGTGCTTCAGTTTGTCGGCTGTTCATGGGGCGTTCGTCCTAATTTACCTGCACTTCAACCGCATCTTCGCCATAAATCTCGCGGAAGCGATCATTATCTATATCTTGCGGCAAGCCGTCAAATTGCAGAATGCCGTCTTTGAGCGCGATCACGCGATCCGCATAGGTGCGCGCGAGACTCAAAAAGTGCAGACTGCATAACACGGTGATGCCATCTTCTTGATTGAGCAGTTCGAGATATTTCATCACGCTGTGCGATGTCGCCGGATCGAGACTGGCGACGGGTTCATCTGCCAGCATCAATTCGGGATTTTGCATCAATGCGCGTGCGATGCCCACGCGCTGCTGCTGACCGCCGCTTAAAGCGCTGGCACGTTTGTAGGCTTGATTCTCAATGCCCACACGCCGCAGATTTGCCAGCGCATCTTGTTTATCCTGCGTCGAGAAGTAATTGAACAGGCTCGACAGCGTGTTGGTATAACCCAAGCGCCCTGATAGCACGTTGGTGATGACTTTCGAGCGCTTGACAAGGTTAAACTGCTGGAAGATCATGCCGATGCGCCGCCGAATCAAGCGCAGTTCTTCATCATTGGCAGCCGTGACATCGACACCCTTCCACAGGATGCGCCCCTCAGTCGGATCGATCAAGCGATTGATGCAGCGCAGCAGCGTCGATTTGCCGGAACCGCTTAGCCCGATGATGGCGACGAATTGACCGTCGGGAATCTCGAGACTGACATTATCGAGCGCTTTGAAGCCGTTGTCGTAAATCTTGGTCAGATTTTCGATTTTGAGCATGTTCCACTTCCCTAAAACATACAGGCAGAAGGTTTTCTTCTGCCTGCGTCATCAAGCTATAAACTTGGGCGGTGCAATCGATCCATCCGCCGGTTGCTGATCGGGTTAGTTACCCAGAACTTCTTCGTCGCTTTGACCACGGAATTCGATGAGCAAGCGCACCGGATCGTAGGTCGCATCGCCGACGGGCGTAATGCTCGACCAGCCGTAGAAGTCACGATTACCAATCGATTCCGCCCACGCTTCGGTTTCCGAGAAAGCGATCAGCGCGTCGATGATCTGAACGCGCAGATCATCGGGGAAGTCGGGTCCAAAGCTGAGCGTGTCATTGGGGATCGGCGCGCTCAAGCGCAGGATACGCACCTGATCGACAACATCCGGCACGGTATCGCGCACGGCTTCACGCGCATCCAACACCTGAACATCACCCACGAACAGACCTTCGTCGTTCACGAAGCTGTCATCCACCGTCAGATCGTAGGGTTCAGCCAGATCGCCCAGCGCCCACTCGCCACCGGGAACCAGCGGCGGGCTGAAATAGGTCGTGCCGAAATCCACTTCGCCATTGACCACTGCCAGAACCGTTTGCGGGTGACCGCCTGCTTCGACCGTCTCACCGGGGGTAATGCCCGCAGTGGTCAGTTCCGCCAGCGGGAAGATGTAGCCCGAGGTTGAGGTGAGGCTAGGGGCAGCCCACGTGCGACCTTCAAGGTCGGCAAAGGTGTAAATGTCGCTGTCGCGGCGCACAATGTATTGCGCCCAATACACGGGCCAGCCATTACGAACCGCTGCCGCTTCAACTTCGACATTGCAGCGGCGATTGGCGATGACATAACCCGCCGCCGGAATAAAGCCCATCGAGTTGGTGGGTGAAGCGCACATCGCTTCAACAGTCGCCGCGTATGAGGTCGGCACCGACACCGTGAACGTCAGTCCGGTGGCTTCGTTCAGGGCTTGCGCCATGATCTCGCCGCCCGACACGATCACCGCTGCCTCAACCGACGGCACGAAATACACTTCAATCGGATTTTCCGGGCTGCCGAGTGGGGCTTGCGCGCTCACGACCGTCAGCGAGAACAGACCGATCACCAGCGCCAGCACTAAACTCAACACGAGTTTTCTTTGAATCATTTTTATCACCCTTTAACTCAACGCAAAAGACACTTGACTATGACGATCAAAGATTAAATTTCCGACGCACTTTCTTTAAGTAACGTTAATTATTTCACGATAACGTAATCGCTATCATCGGTTTGGACGCTCACAAGCCCGCGCGATGCTTAGTTGTTTACTCGGTTTTGGCTTATTGTCTGCTAAGCAAAATCATGCTAGAGTTGCATATTAGCAAGCACCACCGCGCCGTGCTTGCGCTTTAGATTGCGCCGCCGACTTGTGGATCAACCATGCTGCCCCAGTATAAAAACATTGTGTTTAGTCACCACGCCCGCGAACGGATGGAACTGCGCGTGATCAGCGAAGACATGGTGCTGCAAACGATTCGCAGACCTGACAAAACCTATCCCGAAGCGGACGGCGACACGAAATTTATTCGTCGGGTGAATGGCGCGAACCTGCATGTGGTGTGCAAACCCGTTCCGGATGAAGATAAATGGTTGGTCAAATCAACATGGGTGCGCGGGGAAGATGATTACGGCAATCGGGTTGACCGCAACGGGCGCTATCGTGGTAAAGCCAAGCGCACAGGTCTGCATCGCCCAGAACCCACCACTTCACGCTTAGGGGTTTGGCTGATCAATGGGCTGATGATCGTGATCTTGATCACGCTCGTGATGCTGCTGCTCTTTGTTCTCAGTCGCTAGTCGTGAGCAACGTCGATCACACGCTTTGCACCCACGCGAAGGCGAAAGCCAGCAAGACGACGATGATCCCCGTTGCCAGCGCTAAGCGGTTGGCGAACATTTGACGCATGGCGCTTTCCTTTCGCATCAATTCAGGTTATAGCGTTCCGAGTGATATTTATCCAGCGGCACTTCTAATTCTTCCAGCGCTGCTTCGACCGCATCCATCATCGGGTCGGGCCCGCAGATGAAATACTCGTGCTGTTCGAGATCGGCGGGCAGGTAGCGGCGCAGCAGCTCGGCGGTGACGAAGCCCGTCTCGCCCTGCCAGTCGTCGGGCGGTTCTTCCAGCACATGGATCACACGCAGGTTCAAGCGCTGCTTGAGTTCCTCAAGTTCTTCACGATAGGTCACATCTTCCCAATTGGGATTGCCATAAATCAGCGTCAGATCGTGCGTCGAGCCGCGATCCGCCAGTGTGCGCAGCGTTCCCATGATCGGCGTGACGCCGACGCCGCCACCGATGAAGGTATACGCCTGCGCCGTAAAGCGATCGACCGAGAACGTGCCATAGGGTCCGTCGATATAGGCGCGTTTGCCCGGTTTGACGTTGGCAATTGTCGAAGTGAAATCGCCCAGATTTTTAATCGTGAACGCGATGTGATTGTCATTTTCAGCGCTGGACGCAATCGAAAATGGATGCTCGGTGATGGCGAACGGTGTGTTCCAGAGCGAGAGCCAAGCAAATTGTCCCGGTTTATGCTCAAAGCCCGCATGTCCCACAGGTTTAAGGATCAGCGTATAGGAATCACCGCGCTCAGGGATGATCTGTTCGACGGCATACGGACGCCGAATCATCCAGATCGGTTTGATTATACGCACGTAAACCAGCAACCCGATCCAGATCACGGTTAGGGCGATCCACAAGCCGCGTTGCAGCGGCGAATTGATGTAATGACCAACGCCTAGCACATGCAGCATCGCCAGCAGGATGATGAGCGTTGCCAGAATGCCATGACTCAAGCGCCACACTTCATATTGGAGGCGTAACTGCACGCGCCACAGCGACGTGACGACCAGCGCGATCAAAAGGACGACGGCAGCCACGCCAAAGCGGGCGCGCCACGGCGCTTCGATCACGTTGAGCAGTTGCATTGTTTCGGGATTGACCACGAACAAAATCAGGGGATGCGCCAGCACGAAAGCAAAAGCGATTAGCGAAATTTGCCGATGGAAATGGTAAACAATATCAATGCCCCACGCTGACGTAATGTGACGAAAACGGGCAGTGACACCAAATTGCAGCCCCAACATGGATAAACCCGCGAACGCCAGCGCGACGGAAAATTCCACCCAGAAGTCACGCCCTGCCGGAAGTGCATCCACAAACAGGATCAACAACGGCGCTATGGTCAGCAGCAAAAAAATGCTGCCCCAGAAGATGCCTCTCACGCGATGGCTGGTCTGCAATTTGATCTCCTGAATGTGGCTTCGAGTGCTGCGTGCGTGGATCAGGATGATGCTTGATGGCGCACCGCATCATGTTATATCCTAAATTATTGTCGCCTAGCTTGGGGGCTTTGTTCACATTCAGTCGGACGGTTTGCTTATAGGTCAGGTGGGGGACTTTCAAGCAAACGCGGTCGGCGGCGTGGCAAGCATCCACCGTCGATCATCCAAGCCACGCTTGCGCGTTCAGCGATGCAGATTCCGGCTTTAGTGGCGCGTGCTGCCGCGCTCCAGACCGACGAGCAGACGCCGCAGATTGTTGTAATCTTCCAGCACACGCCCCGCGCCGCGCGCGACGCAGGTCATGGCATCGTCGGCAACCCACGAGCGAATGTTGACTTCTTCCTGCACGCGCAGCGCCAGATTACGTAACTGACCGCCGCCGCCCGCCAGACAAATACCGCTCTCCATCAGATCGCCCACCAGTTCCGGCGGCGTGTCGTCGAGCGCGTCTTTGATCGTGTCGATGATGATGCCTACCGACCCGTTAATCGCCTCACGAATTTCAATCGAGCTGACTTCAACGGTAGCGGGCAAGCCGGTGACCAGATTACGCCCTTTGACGGCGTGCATCCGTTCTTGCACCAGCGGATACGCCGAGCCGATCTCGATCTTGAGGCGTTCGGCGGTCGGTTCACCGATCAGCAGGTTATGCTTGGTGCGCATATACTGCACGATGTCCTCGTCCATCTCATCGCCCGCCACGCGGATCGACCGACTGATCACGATGCCGCCCAACGAAAAGATGGCGACTTCGGTTGTGCCGCCGCCGATGTCCACGATCATGCTGCCGCGCGTTTCCTGCACAGGCAAACCCGCGCCAATCGCGGCGGCGACTGGTTCTTCGATCAGATAGACCTCACGCGCGCCCGCGCTGACGGCAGCGTCATACACGGCGCGCTTTTCAACTTCGGTCACGCCCGACGGGATGCCGACGACCACGCGCGGACGCGGGATCGGAACCCAACTTTGCTCATGCGCCTTGTGAATCAGATGATTCAACATGGCTTCGGTCACTTCAAATTCACTGATCACGCCGTCACGTAAGGGACGGACGATCAGAATATCTTTCGGGTTTTTGCTCCACATTTCCTTCGCACGCGCGCCCACTTCAATGGGGCGGCGGGTGCGTTTTTCCAGCGCCACGAACGACGGTTCGTTGATGACGATGCCCTTGCCGCGCACGCTGACCAGTGTGTTTGCCGTGCCAAGATCGATGCCGATGTCGAGCGAGAATAGTCCGAAGAAATAATCCAATGGGCTTAACAAGGAAAACTCCTCACGGCATGAACCAGCGTGGCATTATAACACGGGGCAAGGGGTTTACAAAACACGGTGCCAAAGGGGGAGGGCAGTCGCTTCAAATCAGTGGTTGAGCCAGCTCGACGCCATCAATCGCACACCTGAATGGTGAATAAGGTGCAGGCGCGCGGCGGCAGCGGTAAGCTGCGGTCGATCAACGCTTCGGGATCATAAGCCGCCGCTTGCGGGATGTCGGCAGCATACGGTGTGATGTCGTCCACTATTTCGAACGTACCGCCGTCATACATCATCACGATCAGGCGATCATAGGGGCGCTGCCACCAGACACCTTGCGTGATTTGAGCATAGATGCCCTCATCGTTGAATTGGCAGGGCTGCTGATCGAGCGGCAGATCGAAGCTGGTCGCCGGACAGGCAACTGCCGCCACCCAAGGATCGCCATACAGGACAATAAACATTTGGGGGAAACGCCACGCCGATTGAAAGAGCGCAAACATCTCGTCAGTTGATTCGAAAATTACCGCAATCCCCGTGTTCGTGGCGGGTTGTGGCACAATTCGCGCAAAATCGACTAGAAAACGCTGCTGCGCGGCGGATCGCTGCTGATAACCTGCGTGCTGGTGCAGTAAGCCAAACATGCCTAACGCAACCAATATGCCGCTGCCGATGATTAACGGCAGACGGGTGTGTATCCTGTGGCTTAGCCCTGCAAACAGGGCGCTAAACACCAGCGCGCCGCCAACAGAGGTCACAAAATAGGTGCGGAGGGTTTCGGTTCGCACAGTCGAAGGCAAATAGACTGCGATGCCAGCACCGATCACCACGACGCCGATCATCAGCATGTGCAACGGTGTCACATGCCGCCGCACTGGATTGACCAGCGCTGCCTCTTCCTTATAATATTGCATCACTAGGGCTGCACTGCTCACCAACAATCCCGCTGCCGCTGCCACCAAGCTATAGGTCAGATTCAACGGTTGGGCGACGCTGGCAAGCCAAGCACTGAGCAAGTGCTGATCGTAGACAAAGGCGAAGGTTTCAACCAACGCTTGCGGCGTGAGGGGCGCACGGATGTCCGCTTGATAAGACAACGCCGCGGGGGTCGTCAACGCGGTGATCGCGTAATAGACCGCCCACAACACAGGGAATAAATACCAGCGCAGCGTTAAGGCACGCCAGCGCGCGTCTAAGCGGGGACGCACCAACCACAACAGTGCTGGTGTCAGCGCGATTAAGACATACTGCGCCTCATAGCTCATGACGCAGACCAACAGCGCCAACCACATGCCCACATACCAGCGCAAGCGCGGTTGATCGAGCGCGGCTAACAAACAATAGACCGCGATTAAATACGCTAATCCCGACACATACACGGTCAGCGCGCCGCGATAAAACACACCGCTATCGGCGGGAAAAGTCAACGTGAGCGCCGCTGTCACCAGCGCGACGGCAGCGTTCACGCCTAAACGACGTAAAATGCCGTAAACTGCCAGCGACCGCCCCATGATCAGCGCGGCTAAGATCAGGTTTGATCCAATAAAACTGCCCGGTGTTAGCATCTGCGCGATGCCGTGCGCCAACCCTAAAAGGGGGCGGGTTGGCACTCCCCACGCGAAACCGCGCTCGCCATTGGCGAAGAAAAACCAATCATCCATGGTGGGACCCACATTGAAGCTGAACGGCAGCCACAACAAGAGGGTTAATCCCGTGAGGACAATGATGGGTAGCCAACGATGGCGCGTAAGGATGCTCTCGAAATTCATGAAAGGTGATAATTCTCAGCGCGGCACGTTTATACGAGTATAACGCGAGTCAACGTGGAAAGGATCATGTGGCGTTTGGAAAGATGCGGCTTGACGCGCAATCGTGCAAATGGTATAGTGTGGCGCGTAAGGCCCCATCGTCTAGCGGTCTAGGACGTCGCCCTTTCAAGGCGAAAACACGGGTTCGAGTCCCGTTGGGGCTACACCTTTACCCATACTTGAAATTGTAGTGACCCCATTACTGCCCTCTTCATCGGAGTAGAGGGCGGCACGCAGGGTGATGAAGCGATCAGCCCACGGCTTCAGTCGAAAATCGACAATCCGCTGCGTATCCAGATTGTAGATAATGTAGCTGAACAAGTTGCGCGCCATCCCCTGCTTGTCTTCATCATCACTAATCGCCCACAACTGATTAATCCGGTCAATCGCCTCCAGACATAAAGTCAGCTCAAGCGCGATCTTTTCGGTTTCCGTGGTGCGCGCTTCCCAATGGGCGATCTCGCGCTCATTCCGTTCCTTGCGCCGGATATATTCTTCACGACTCAGGTCGCCATCTTCGTAGAGGTGGCGCGCGGCATCGATGCGGCGCTGACATTTGGCAATCGCCGCGCGCTTCTGCTCTTCGAGGCTGACGCCATCGGCGTGCACCTGCGCGGTCAGTGCTTGAATGCCGAGTTGGGTCATCAGGTCGATCTGCTCGACGTTGACCGTGAGCAGGGCGAGCAGGCGGGCGAAATCCTGCTCGTAAATCGTGCGCTTGACGGATTTGTTGGTGCAACCGCAGTTGACGCCGGATTTGTGGCGGTAGCGACCCACGTCACCGCCGCCTTTACCGCCGAGCCGTGAGCGCAACTTACTGTTGTTGTGCTGCTGTGCCAAGCCCTCGCAGTGAAAACAGTAGGTGATGTTGTTGAGGGGATAGGGAAACGTCTCGTTTTTCTCGCCGTCGCTGGTGGTGCGCTTGATGGTGCGCGCCGTGCGCACCTTGCCGACCTGATAGAGCAGCTGGATGTCAAAAACGGCACGTTCGGGGACGAGGACAATCTCCTCGACCGGATGGTCATGCGGATGGCGTTCGCGGGCGCGATACTGCGAAACGAAACCACCGTATTCGGGCCAGTTGGCGATCACGCGGCGGATGTCCTCGCCTTCCATGGGCGTCGGCTGTCCCTGCCGATCACGCCAGGGCCACCCCTCGATCTGCATCTTGAGGGCGATGGCTTCGGTACCCAACTCGCCTTCAGCATACAAGCGCAGGATGCGTTCGGCGGCTTGGTAGTAGCTGCGCCAGACGGCGGCGGGGTCGGGGGGTTGATTGCGTTTGCCGAGGGCGAAGGTGCCATCGGGCAGCGACCACGCGCCCTCGCGTGAGCCGACGAGATAGCCCTTCGCATTGCGTTTCGTGCCGAACGGCGGCAAGCCCATGCCTTTGCCCTGCCGCTTGCGGTGGGCGATCATGTCCTTGTAACGCTGCGAGACATCGATGGCGTACCATTCATCAAAGATGGCGCTGAGCTGGGCGAAGATGCGTCCTTGCGGTGTGGAGAAGTCCATCTGTTTGCCGGGTGCCGCCAGCACGAGCTTGACCGCATGCTCTTCGACGAAATCGAGCAGATCGCCGACGCGCCAGCCCTTGCGATGCAGACGCGAGAGGTCATTGGCGACCAGCGCGATGACATCGGGATCGCCGAGCCGGGCTTTGAGCGCCAGCCAACCGGGACGGTTTTTCTCCTGCGTGCCACTTTTGTGTTTATCCGCGTCTTCGTGCCATTCAGCCTGCCAGCCGTTCTGCTCGCAGATCAGGGCGATGTTCGCCCGCTGGCGTTCGGGGCTGTCTTTGTCGTTCTCGTCCATGGTGACGGATTGGCGCACATAGCAGAGAGCGATGTTGCGGTCGGGATGTTTCTTATGGGCTTGACGGGGCATGAGTTTAAATCCTTCACTACAGCACGCAGGTTCAAAATAGCAGCAAGCCTGCCGACGCGCTATAGTTGCCGGAGGTCGCTGGTCTAGTTAAGGTAGGGCAGCGGCTCAGGGTGGTGGTGTGCGTCCAACACACTACCGCCCGCTTTCCTGCCCTCATCATGACTTCACTCGTCGATTTTGTCAACCAATCCGTTGACCTTGTTCAGATACTTGGCTTGAATGCGCCCTGCCAGCCGCATGAACGTCGCCAGTCCGATGATGATCTCAGGATCGTCAAACGCGCTGTGCGTGTGAGCAGCGAGTTGGGCGCAGACCTGACGCGCATAAGCGTCAATGTCCGCCTGCGCGGGCGGCAGATACTCGACCGGTGGCGGGGCTTTAGCGGTCATCGGCTGCGCTGTCCGCATGGCGCTGAAGCGCCGCGCTAACCCAACCGCGCAG
>JBGSRB010000564.1:0-4773 GCA_041737735.1 Anaerolineae bacterium
TGCTTGAGGATGATCGCCAGTGGTGTCTCGGCGTCGTAAGGCAGTTTGCCCGTGATCAGTTGAAAGAGAATGACGCCGAGCGAATACAGATCGCTGCGTTCGTCGCCCGCATCACCCAAGCCCTGCTCAGGTGCCATGTAGGCGGGCGTGCCGACCATGCCGCCGCTGGCGGTGAACTGCGCGCCCGTGACGATCTTGGCGATGCCGAAGTCAGTCAGCACGACGCGGTTATCACGGTCGAGCATGAGGTTAGCGGGTTTAACATCGCGATGGATCATGTTCTGGCTGTGCGCGTAAGCCAGCGCCTGCGCCGCTTCACGCATGATCCGCAAGGTTTCCGGCAGCGGCATCAGTTCGCCGCGTTCGCTGATCTGGTGGAACAGGTCTTTGAGCGTGGGTCCCTCGACCAGCTCCATGACCATGTAATAACTTTCGCTGTCGCTGTCGTTCTCGAAGTCATACACTTGCACAACGTGGGGGTGTTTAAGCCGCGCAATATTGCGCGCTTCTTTCTCAAAACGACTCTTAAATTCGGGGTCGTCGGCAAGAAAGGCGTGCAGCACTTTGATCGCTACATAGCGATCTAAGCTGGCATGGTGCGCGCGGTAGACTTCCGCCATGCCGCCGCGCCCCAGGCGTTCCATGATTTCGTATTTGCCTAACTTTCGGGTTGACACGTAACGTGAACGCCTTTTATTGCGCCGATGTCGTTTGCTTTCGCACGGTAGTATACCGCACAAGTTACGCGCATCTCAACAGTGTGTAACACCGAAATATTTCTAAGGGGCGCTAACAACCGCAAAACATAACGGGGGGAACGCCGCCAACACCCCATGTGCGCGCCAGCGTTCCCCCCGTCGTGTGTGTTGCTACCAATAAATCTGAAACCTGCCGTGCGTTGTCAGTTTGCGTCGTGCTACCAGTAAGCCCCGCTCGGATGTGTGCCATTCATGACATTGAGTTTGTTCAGGTCGTGGTCTGCACGACCTCCCCACTTAGATCAGCTTCGGCGGGAAGGTCGCACAGCGCGTCGGAATGATATTCAGTTGAACCGTTCGGTCTAGCCATCTGTTTTCCGTCCTCGCTTGCGTCCTACCCGTCGATGTGTTGACTGACAGCTAGAACTGTGACCAGACGCGCGCCAGTTTTGCGGCGAACGTATTGGGTCGGGCGTCAATTTTGCGGCGACTGGCGCGGCGTGCGCGGTTGTCCGCTTGTGCTTCTTTGACGCGCCGCTCGTGTTCGGCTTCGCGTTGCAGGTCACAATTTTTCTGTTCGCGGTAGAGATATTCGTTCATGTTAAACATCAGCTTTGATCCCCTCATGGGTTTTAGTGTTTCCGTTTTTGTTTGGTGGCTCAAGCGCTGTAGGCGACCAGTATCGGGTTATTTCCCGACTTCGCCCCCTGATTGGGTGCGGATGAGACGATTTGCCTCATCACCACACGATCAAGACGTTTTGCGAACCAGTGTTAGCTCAACTGCTGCATCGCCATCGCTGTTGTCGATCTCGCTCATCGCTTCCGAAGCGGTGTAGATGATCTCGTACAGCCAGCTTTTCAACTCGGCTTTGCTCAGCGGCGTCACCGCGTTCAAACGGTTGTCGCTGGCGGCGCTGTGCAATTCATC
The DNA here is from genome assembly GCA_041737735.1 of Anaerolineae bacterium. GTDB lineage: Bacteria > Chloroflexota > Anaerolineae > Aggregatilineales > Phototrophicaceae > Flexifilum. The sequence goes on from JBGSRB010000564.1 coordinate 1,629, forward strand.
CAGCGCATCCAGCAGCGCCGACAAGCGCCCCTCGTTGTACAGCAGTTGCAGGTTCGGTTGAAGCGTCGGACTCATGATGATCGTTCCCCTCGCTTGCAAATAAAAAGGGCGTGAGATTGTGTATGTTCAGCACAGTCTCACGCCCTTTCGGAAACCCCATTATGGGTGGAAGGTTTACCTATGCGGTAGACCTCCGCTTGCGTGTGACTGTCCCCAGATTCCTTCGGTGCTGCCAAAACCAGCACCGATGCCGCCGTTGAATCCTTGATCCGCATTGATGCGCGCGCCAACAGCCAGCAGTGCTGGTGTTGAGACGGAATCCGCAGAGGGATTCATTCCCAAGGGCGCGCAACGATAGCGCGAATAAGCGGTGGCGAACGTGGACAGTAGCACCATTTCTACGCGCTCCGCTCCACTACGGTATCGTTCAACATAGCGAGAATCGACTCGCCGGTGATGAACACGCGGCGCATCCCCTCAGGCTTGCTCACGCGCAGATGACCGTTTTTCACCAAGCGTTTCAGCGTGCTAAGGCTAATGCCCAGCGCTTGCGCCGCCTCTTGGCGCGAATACACCGCGCCTGCTTCGATCACGGGTTTGAGAGTATTCATTGTCACACTTGCCTCCTTCCAACATCAGAACCGACCGGAATACGCGCCGGCTGCGCTGTGGGGACATGCACCACAGTGCCTCAGGTCAACGTCGGGCGCAATTGCCCGGTTGTGTCAGGTAATGGATTTGTAAAATGCGCGCAGGCAAAAAGCGCCTATCAACGCTATGTGAAAGACTAACACGGATCGAAATGCGCGTCAACCTTTTTTAAGAAAGCTTAATGGTTCAGCGCGGGTCAAGAGATGATACTGCACGTATTCACGCTTGCGGATAGCGCAGCATAAGCGCGCCGTTAACGCATCAGGCGTTTTCCTTGATATGAATATGAACCCATCTAGCGCACATGGTTCACGATGATAGCCGCAATTCGTCAGCACGCCACGCGCCCACACCCACACACACCCATCCGGCGATCAGCGCCGCGCCGCCGAACGGCGCAACCGCGCCCATGAAGCGCAAACCCACCGCGCTGATCAAATACAGCGATCCGCTGAACAACACGATGCCGATCACAAACAGGATCGGCGCGGCGAATGTCCAGCGATTCGGCGCGCGTTCGCGCAGCCACGCGACGACGAGTAAAACGACCGCGTGCGTCAGGTGATACTGCACCGCTGTGTCATAGGTCGCGCGGCTGCCCGGATTGTCCGCGAAAACGGGCGCTAATCCATGCGCGCCCAATGCGCCCAAAGCGACTCCGAGAGCGCCCACTACTGCTGCCAAAACGATAATGTTTTTCGCAATCATACGATTTTCAAATCCTCAAGCGGCAGAACACGCCGCACATGATTATAATAGAGGTTGGTTCAAGCAAAATTGCGAATTATTGACGAAAGCAAGCGAAGCAAAGGTAAACGCCGTCGTGTTGACACAGGCGAATTACGCGCTCGAACACTTCTACTATGGGCAGTTGTTCTTTCAGGGCAAGCCGCAGGGTGAACTGCGCCTGCTGGCGTCGTCGCCGGGGGTGCGGCAGGAACACGTCAACGAAGCCATGCAAGAAGCTCGCATCCCGCCGATGCCCAACGTTTCCACCGGATCATGGGCGCTGGTGCGCGGCAAGGCGATCCCGTTTATGCTGGCGCAAGCGCAGATCGGCAGTCGCGGACAGGCGATGCGCCATGTGATCCTGATTCCGACGGATGTGCTGCGTTCACTGGGCGGCAATCTCAAAGCGCTGACCAAGTTGGTCGAAGTGCAGATGCCCGTGTTCGAGCATCCCGGTGTCACTGTGCCAATGCTGACCCTGCCGCAAGCCGGTTTGCCCGACGGCGCCTCGCAAGAGAACGCCATGCTTGCGTTGATGACCGCCACGCAGGATCGCATGGATGTGATCGAGGCGCTGCTGGCGACGATCATTCAGGGCGACCACATGATCATCAAAGGCGCGCCCTCTGATCTGGCACAGCGCATCGGCTTCATTGAAGGGCTGCTGGCGCTGCTGCCACCGCCCGCGCGCTTCGGTGTAACCTTCGCCACCTACACCCGACCCTCAACGCGCATTGAAGCGCAAATCCGCTTTTTCACCGACGACGTGCCGCCCAACAAAACACTGGTCTACTTATGGAACGAAGCGCGCATCGAAGGCAAGAAAGTAGAGGATGCTTACAGCCGCTTTATCAAAAGCCAACTGCGGCTTGATACCAGCCTCGTCATTCAGCAAACCACCGCGCTGACCAGCGTCGCCAGTTGGCGCATTAAACGCGGTGATACGCTGGCGGACGCGCTCAACTATGCGGCGCACCGTCTGAAGATCGACACGTCGATCCTCAACAATCAACCCATCGAAGCGGGCGAAGTCGCCAAAGTGCTGGCAGAAGACCCGACGCTGACCGACGATCTGCGCGCTGCGTATGTGCGGCATCTATTGGCGTTCGCGCTGGTGCTGGAAGAAATCGAACATGCCGATCTGCTGGCGGTCGTCGTGCGCGGTCAGCCGGATTTAGAGCGCGTGGTGCTGGCGCAGATGAACGATGCACTCGGCGCGGGCAAGGCGGATCGCGTGTATCGCACGCTGTCGCGCTGGCTGAGCAATCCGATGGGTTTAAGCGGCATGTATTGGGTGGAATTGGCGCAGCGCGCCGCCATCGGTTATGCCGAGATGCTCGCCAAAAGCGGACAGATCGACATTCTCAACGCATTTTTGCGCCACTGCCGCCGCCACCGTGAAAACATCGAAATCGGCGCGATCATCCCGCGCTTGGTCGAGATCGCGCTGCCACATGCGGCGCAGCATCCGAGCTTGGCGGAAACCACGTTCACATTAGCGGCGGCTTCGCTACCCGCGAATCGCTGGCAGCGCTTTGTCGCGCTCAAACCGGTGATCGCGCAGCTTCCCGATAAGCTCAAGCAGTGCATCGGCTTGCTGACGGGCGAAATCGCGCAGCCCGCCCCCGCGGGCATGATCGTCGATGCAGCGGGCGCGTTAGGCGACGAATGGCGCGCGCTGCTGGTGCTGCGTCTGACCGAACAAGCCTTACTCGGCGCGCGGCACAACCTGATCGACGCCGACACGCTCAAGGCGCTGGTGCGC
>JBGSRB010000572.1:0-1604 GCA_041737735.1 Anaerolineae bacterium
GCGCGAAGAATTAGCGATTGAGGTCGAAGTCGGGGCTATGTTCGTCAAGGTCAATCATGCGTTCACGCACTTCAAGATCACGTTGTTCGCGTTCACGTGTCGGCATGTGGCGGGCGATCCGCAGCGCATCGGCGTGCATGATTTCGCGTGGGTGACGCCCGATCAACTGGCTCAGTATGCGTTCGGCAAGGCGGATCGTGAGGTGATCCGCGCCCTGCACGCGCGCGGATCGCTGCTGCTGTGAGCGTGGGCGCGATCTAGTTTGCGTCGAGCATCTGCTCCACCAGTAACGCATAGGCTGCCTGCCACGCGGCTTCGACTTCGGGCGTGAAGTCGTCGCCTAAACGCTGCGCCAGCGTCCACATGAGCGCGTCGCAGACCGTATCGTAATCTTGAGGTGTCGCGCCATAACCCGTGTGGCGTTGTCCCAATTCGCGCATCGACGCCATCATCTGTTCGGGTGTGTGCAGCCCGACCACCACCAGCGCCAGCGAGTGCATAAATTTTTGCCCCTGCACTTTCAGATCAGTGGTGAACAGTCGTCGCAGCGCGGGATCGAGTTCAAATAACCGATCATAAAATATGCCCACGACTGCCTCGGCGCTGGGTCCGATCCGTTCGAATGATTTCTGCACCAGAGCGACTTGCTGCGCGTTCATAATTGCCGATCTCCTGAATGAGAGTGGGTAAATTATGCTCATTTTTGTCGTGTGTGGGGCGCAAAAGGTGTTGATTGCATCTACCCACCCCCTGCAAACAAACGTATACTTGCCATCGTTTAAGACGATGCAAAGTGAGTACACGCTATGGAGCGAATCGCGGCGGCGGGGAATCTGATCATTGAGGTGCAGCCGGAACGTTGGCGCGTGCTGGTCAACGGCGGCGGCACGGATCGCCTGCTGCTGGAAGCCGCCACGGGCGAACCGCTGCGCTATGCGTCCGCGTTCGCAACGCGACGGTCGCTGCCGCCGGACTCGATCCCGCCCGCGCAGATCGAGCGCGTGGTCTTGGGCTGGTCGGCTCAGGATGATTCATGGCATCTCGGTTTGGTGCTGAACGACGCGCTCGCCGCGCAGCGGGGAACGCGCTGGTGCGGCATCGCCCATTGGTATGACCCCGACACCTCGACCTTTCTCGACCTCGCGCAGCACGCGGGACAAAGCCTCGCGCACAAGCTGGAGCGTCCGTTTACGCTGATTCCGCCGCAGGCGCGCGCCGAAGACGAAGACGAACGGTTCCCGATTCCGCAGCCGGCGCCGCCCTTCAAATTCGACTTATGGAGGCTGACCTATGATCGCGCGGGCGGCTTCGCGGGCGGCTTAGAACTGCGCCTCTCGTCGGCATGGGGACGCCAACGTTTGATCCGTGCGGCGTGGCAGATTGTGTGGCTCGGCGTGTTCATCGTGCTGACCGTGACCACGCTCACCAGCGGGATCGCGCTGCCGCGCCCCGAATTTCTCGTCTATTTCGGCTTCGCGTCGATGGGCGTGCTGCTGATCACGATTATGTATAACCTGTACAGCGCCATCACGCGCATCCGCCGGATTCGCATCGACGCCAACACGCGCTCGGTCAAGTGGATGCGTGGGCGGCGCGTGGTGCGC
>JBGSRB010000654.1:0-6099 GCA_041737735.1 Anaerolineae bacterium
TGCGCGGCGAGATCGACATCGCAGCGACGGGCTACAGCCGCCAAACCACCAACCTGCTGGCGGTCAACGTCGATGCAGCAGCGACCATCGGGCTGGAACTGCCGCAAAGCCTGCTCGACCGCGCGGGCATCATCATTGAAGATGGCGCGGAAAGCATGGCGGCAAGCACGATGCTGAGTGAGGATGAGCAAGCCGAAGCCGATGCTGCTTTCCTCGCCGGTTTGGAATGCACCGAAGAACGCATCGCGGAACAACAAGCGATCCTCGATGCTGCGGTAGACAGTTAAACGGCGCTAGTAGTTTCATCTTCGTCAGGGGCGACGCAAGGGCGCGAAATGCGCACCGTCGCCCCTGCGTCTGCACCATCCACCCCCACCTAAACTTGTGCGCGGCGCTATTCCACAACATGACGTTATTTGCCCCAACCGCGCTTTAGCGGCACAATCGACACATTATGCGTGTTCGATGCCCGATGAGTTGGGGGAAAAAGTCATGAAACGGTCGGAGATTAATGCGATCATCCTCAAGGCGGATGACTTCATCCGGGAACACGGTTTCCACCTGCCACCGTTCGCCTATTGGTCGCTTGCCGAATGGACGAGCAAAGGTCATGAGTGCGCCGAGATTGTCAACCACAATCTCGGTTGGGACATCACCGATTTCGGTTTGGGCGATTACAAGCATACCGGTTTGTTCCTGTTCACCATCCGCAACGGATCGCCCGCGGACTTAGAAACGTGTTCGGGCAAGGTCTACGCCGAAAAGCTGCTGATCTGCGATGACCAGCAGGTAACGCCGTTTCATTTTCACTGGCAAAAAGTCGAGGATATTATCAATCGCGGCGGCGGCACGCTGGCGCTGCAACTGTACAACGCCACGCCCGACGATGGCATTGACGAAAGCGCGCCGATCACGGTCAGCACCGACGGCGTGCAGCGTACCGTTGAGCCGGGCGGGATTGTGCGCCTGCGTCCCGGCGAGTCGATCACACTGCCCACGCGCCTCTATCACAAATTCTGGGCGGAAGGCGGGCGCTGTCTGGTGGGCGAAGTCTCGACCGTCAATGATGATCACACGGATAACAAATTTCTCGAACCCATCGGGCGCTTCCCCGACATTGACGAGGACGAACCGCCGCTGTATCTGCTGGTGAACGATTACGCCAAATTTTATCATCCTGCGCCGTAGCGCGAGCGAAAGGTTAACCTCTTGATGCGTTTACGCTTAGCGCTGCTCACTGCGCTGCTCGCCGTTGCCGTGATCGGCACATCGTCGATCATCGGCGCGCCCGAAGCCCAGCTTCCCGAAGGTTGGCATTTGATCACGCCCGGCGGCAATACCACCTGCGGACGCGGCGAGCCGTACAGCTTTTACGCGCGCCAAGGCAGCAGCAACAACTTGGTGATCAATTTTCAGGGCGGCGGCTTCTGCTGGAACGGTTTAACCTGTAACGCCAGCACCACCACCTTTGATGACAGCGTCAATCCCGGCGATCCGAGTGATAACCCGTCGTTGTATCCGGTCGGCATTTCGCATTTCGACAATGGCGAAAACCCGTTTCGCGATCACAGCATGATTTACGTCAATTACTGCACGGGCGACGCGCACACGGGCAACCGCACCACGACTTACAATCATGAGGGGAATGTTTTTGACATTCAGCATCGCGGCACGGTCAACGCGCGCGCGGCGCTCGATTGGGCATATCAAAACTTCCCCAATCCTGAATCCGTGTTCATCACCGGATGCAGCGCGGGCGCCATCGGCGCGGGCTATTGGGCAAACGACATCATGACGCGCTATCGCGGATCGCGCCTCGCGCTGTTGGGTGACAGCGGCGGCGGTTGGCGCAGCAACATGGGCGAAATCTTCAACCAATGGGGAACGAACTATCGCGGCGTAACGGGGAATAACCTCAGCTTCGAGCGCTTCTACACTACCGCCGCGCAGAACTTCCCCAATGCGCGTGTGGCGCAGTTCAACACGTCGGTTGATGAGACGCAGTGGTTTTTCCACAACATCGGCTTTGGACAGCGCATTTATCCCGAAGCGCTGGCGATGAACCTGCGCGAGATCGAGTCGCGCGCGCGCAACTTCCGCTTTTATGTCGCATGGGGCAATCAGCACTGCATGATCCCGCGCGGCGAATTTTACTCGACTGTGACGCAGGGCGTGCGTCTGCGCGATTGGGTCGCGGCTATCGCCGCCGGCGAACCCGTGGACGACATCTTCTGCTCGGACTGCTTAGATATGACGCTGTACGCGGGTTAAAGTGTGCGCGCAATTGTGCGAATGTAATCCGCGACCAGTTCAGGCGCTTCCATGGGGATGAAGTGCGAAAACTGGGGCAGATGCACATCGCGCGCATTCGGAAAATGTTCGGCTAAATCGGGTGCAGTGGGTGACGCCGCCAGATTACTAATGCTGCTTTCCAGATGACCGCCCGCGCGCAGAATCGTGATCGGCGTGGTCACCTGCGGCAGCAGCGGATAGAGATCAGCGGCGCTGCTGTGGTTATAGACCGCCGCCTCAAACGCCGGATCGCACGCCAAGCGATACACACCGTTCGGCTGCGCGATCAAGCCGTGATCGACGTAATCGCGCAAGACCTGCGGCTGCCAGCGGTCGAATGGCGGGCGATCCTGAAAGCGCGCGAGCATCTCAGCGGGTGAATACCACTCGAAGCGGCGGCGCGCGCTAAAATGTTCCTCAGTGCGCACACCGGTGTAATACGCGCGCGGCATGATCACCGGGTCGATAAGCAGCAGCGCGGCGAATAAATCGGGCTGCTGCGCCGCCGCTGCCACCAGCGCGTGACTGCCCAAGCTATGCCCGACGCCGATCACACCGCGCAGGTTGAGCGCGTGCAGCACGGCAGCGGCATCATCCGCGAAATAATGCCAATGCGGGGGATCGGTGGGCGTGCTGCTGCGACCATGTCCGCGCTGATCGAGCGCGTAACTCGTAAAATCAGGCAGATGGGCGATCACCTGATCCCACACGCGCGCATGAAAACTATTCGCGTGCAAGAAGAACAACGGCGGATGCGCCTCATCCGTACCTGCCCACATGAATAAGGCAAGCGTCACCCCATTGACGGCGATCATGGTCTGCTGTGGTTGGCGATCCATCGGTTGCCCTCATGCACGGTCAGCGTGTTACACTCAGCGCCATTATACCCAACAGTCACAGGATAAACGCCATGCTCGATGTGCAGATCACCGCCCCGAATGACACCCTCTTAAGCCCAGACGCGATCCGCACGGCGCTTGAACAAGGAGTCGGTGGCGGTAAATTCGCGGGCGCGAAGTTGCTGATCCTCATCCCCGATCATACGCGCTCGATTCCCCTGCCCTTGCTCTTTCGTCAGCTTGTCGAAGTGCTGCACGACGCGCGTCAGGTCGATTTTATGGTCGCGCTTGGCACGCATCCCGCGCTGAGCGACGACGCGCTCAATCAGCTGGTGGGCATTCACGCCGACGAGCGCGCGACCACCTACAAACACATTGGGCTGCTCAATCATGCGTGGGATCGTGACGACACCCTCACGCAGATCGGCACGCTCACACAGGATCGCATCCAGCAGATCGCGGGCGACGTGTGGCATCCCACGCTCGGCGGTGATGTGCCAATCCGCATCAATCGCGCGGTGTTCGATTATGATCACGTGATCATTTTAGGCCCCACCTTCCCGCATGAAGTCGTCGGGTTCAGCGGCGGCGCGAAATATTTATTTCCCGGCATTTCGGGACCGGAGATGATCAACGTCACGCATTGGCTCGGCGCATTGATCACGATCCTGAAAATCATCGGCGTGCGCGATACGCCTGTGCGTGCCATGATCCACGCCGCCGCCGAATTTGTGACCACGCCGATCACGTTGATCGCGCTGACGGTTGTCGGGCATGATGGTTTAGCGGGCATGTTCATCGGGGATCATGTCAGTGCATGGCGCGCCGCCGCCGATTTTTCCGCGCAGCAGCATATTACGTGGGTGCATCAGCCTTATGATCGCGTGCTGGCGGTCACACCGCCGATGTACGATGAATTGTGGACGGCGGGCAAAGCCATGTACAAGACCGAACCCGCTGTGCGCGCTGGCGGCGAAGTGATCATCTACGCGCCGCATCTGGCTAAAGTCAGCGATGTGCATGGCAAATTCATCTACGAAGTCGGCTATCATCCGCTCGATTACTTCCTCAAGCAGTGGGATCAATTCAAGCATGTGCCATTAGGCGTGTTGGCGCACAGCACGCATGTGCGCGGCGGCGGAGAGTTCGTTGATGGGGTGGAACATCCGCGCATTCAGGTGACGTTAGCCAGCCAACTTTCACCCGCCGACTGCGCACAATTGTCGCTTGGCTATCTCGATCCTGCTTCGATCCGCCTTGAAGAATGGCATAATCGTGAGGGCGTGCTGTTCGTCCCGCAGGCGGGCGAACGCCTCTATCGTTTGACAGAATTTTAACAGGCACACCCAATAAGTCGGGGGGCGGATTATGCCATTTTGCGCCATAATCAAAGTAATAGGATTTGACTGGGTTTAAGGAGGATGGCATTGAACATCCTGACCTTCATTTTTGCCGCGCTGACCCTAGCAGGCGTGATCTACTTTGTGGCATCGCTCGTTTTGGGCGATTCCGGCTTGCTTGAAGGCGTGGATATTCCGTTTGTGGGTCAAGAGCAGTTTGGCTGCATGATATTGGCGGCATTCGGCGCAATCTTCGGCGCGGTGGGTTTGCTCGGCACGCTTTCCGGCTGGAATCTGCTGGTGACGCTGGTCGCGGCGGCGGCGATTGGCATTTTAGCCGGACGCTTAGCATTGGTCGTGCTGCGCTTTGTGATGGGACAAGAATCCGCCACGATTGGCGTGCGTGATCTGATCGGCATGGACGCGCGCATGACCATCGAAACACCGGCGGGCAAAACGGGTGAAGCCATCATTGAAGGCGTGGACGTGGTCAAATATCCCGCGCGTGAAGTGGATGGCGGCGCGCTGCATCGCGGCGATCAAGTTCAAGTGGTGAATTTTAGTGGCGGCATTTTATACGTTAAGCGCAAAAACGCTTAAAAGCACGAAAAAGGATAAACGCCTATGGACGGGTTTGGTTTACTCATTATTTTGGCGGTTGCCGTCATCATTGTGTTGGCAATTGTGGGTTTGATCGTCAATCAATATCATCGCGTGCCGCCGAGTGAAGTCATGGTTGTGTACGGTCGGCGTGATGGTTCGCGCATGATCACCAACGGCGGCGTGTTCGTGCTGCCGTTCATCGAGACGTATAAACGGCTCGACATCACCATCATGACGATCAAGCAAGCGCGCGACGAAGTGTATACCGTCAGCGGTATTCCGATTCGCTTGGACTGGGTGGCGCAAACCCAGATCGATTCGGAAGACGCCGCCTTACGCACCGCCGCACGCGCCTTTCTTGATAAAACGCGCGAAGAGATTCGCCAAGTGATTTTAGAAACGCTCAGTGCCAACTTCCGCGCCATCGTCGGTCAAATGACCGTGGAAGAAATCCACCGTGACCGTGATGCGTTCGTGCAAAAAGTGCAAGACCTCGCCCGCGATGATGTCGCTGCGATGGGCGTTCGCATCATTGCGATGGGTATCGAAGAAATTAGCGACGATCAGGGTTATTTATCCGCGATGGCAGCGCCGCAGATCGCCGCGATCAAGCGTGATGCCACCATTGCCGAAGCCGAAGCCAACCGCGAAGCCCGCGTGAAAGCGGCGGATGCGACTCGTTTGGCGGAACAAGCTGAACTGAACTCGCAGCGCGAAATTCTCGAACAACGCGAAGCGCTGTCGATCCGTGAGGTCGAAGTCGATAAGCGGGTTGGCTTGGCGCGTGCAGGCAGCGAGCAGGAAGTCCAGAAACAGCGCGCGCTTGCCGTCGAGCAGCAGCAGGAAGCCGAAGTGCTGGTTCCGGCGCGGGCGAAACGTCAAGCCACCGAGATCGAAGCCGAAGCCGAACGCCGCCGCGAAGTGATCGATGCGGAAGCAGCAGCGACTTCCACCCGCACACGCGCCGAAGCCGACGCCAGCGCCACTGAGCAAAGAGGTCGCGCGGAAGCGATTGCGCTGCAAGC
>JBGSRB010000029.1:0-29285 GCA_041737735.1 Anaerolineae bacterium
TCAACACGAGATTCTCAGGCTGCTTAGCGGTTTCGCGTTCTTCTTGTTCAGCACGGAACGTGTCGCGCACTTGCAAGCGCTTCATGAAGCGATCCACCTGACCTTCGGTGTCCACGATGCGTTGTTCGCCCGTGTAGAAGGGGTGGCACGCCGAGCAAATGTCGGTACGAATTTCCTTGATGGTCGCGCCGGTTGTCCACGTGTTGCCGCAAGCGCAGGTCACGCGGGCTTCAGGAAACCAATTCGGATGCAAACTTTCTTTCATGACGACTTTACCTTATCCGACACACGGTCTGTCCGTATGCCAATCTGTGAGCGCTGATGATTCAGACGGGCGCACAGCCGTCTATCTTACTGCTCGAGCTTTAGTCGCCCGCAGCGGGAGACGCAACTTGAGCTTGGGGCAGTTCGGGATACACGCTGATCTGACGGCGTCCGGGACGACCCTTGGCGCGTTCAAACACAACGAAGCCTTCGATCTTGGCGAAGATCGTGTGATCTTTGCCCATGCCGACATTCTCGCCGGGGTGGAACTCGGTTCCGCGCTGGCGAATGATGATGTTACCGGGGATGACGAACTCGCTGCCAAAGCGCTTGACGCCAAGTCGCTGCGAATTACTGTCACGACCGTTGCGGCTCGAGCCACCGCCTTTTTTGTGTGCCATTGGATTTAACTCCGTTTCACTAAGCGTTGATCGCGTCGATACGCAAGCGGGTGTAATACTGACGATGCCCGCGCTTACGACGGAACTTGGTGCGCTGACGATACTTAAAGACGATGATTTTACGCGCGCGATACTGTGACACAACCGTCACTGTGACCGACGCACCTTCGACATTGGGCTGCCCAATCACGGTGGCGTCACCGTCACCGACCAGCAGCACATCGTCGATCTGAAAAGTTTCGGTTTCTGGGTTGGGCAGACGCTCAACGTCGATATGACTGCCGACATCGGCGCGATACTGCCGATTACCTGTGCGGAAAATGGCGTACATAGATGCTCCAATCTTCACTTGCCACCATCACGCTTTCACTGATTGACGCTGAGAAAGCCACACGGGGAAAATTGGTCAAGTGGTTGCGTTGAAAGTTAACAGAAGAATATTGTAATCGCCGCGTGAGCGCGCGTCAATGCCGTGATCAGCGGATTAGCATTGCATCGCCAAACGAGAAGAAGCGATAGCCTTCCCGTTTAGCGGTTGCGTAAGCGTTCAAAACATGATCACGCCCCGCCAGCGCGCTGATCATCATCAGCAGGGTGGACTTTGGCAGATGAAAGTTAGTGATCATGGCATCGACCACGCGCCAGCGATACCCCGGATAGATGAACAAGTTGGTATCGCGCTCAAAGGCAATCACCGGTCGCCACGGACAAGCATTCGCGGGCGAATACGGGTTCGCGGGATCGCCGCCTTCGCTGAGAATACCCGCCGTTTCCAACGTGCGCGCGGCGGTCGTGCCAACGGCGATCACGCGCCCGCCCGCCAATTTCGCCTCATTGATGATTTTCGCGTCCGTGGCTGATAACGACGCCCATTCATGGTGCATCACATGATCGGTGATGCGCTCAGCTTTCACTGGTTGAAATGTGCCTAATCCAATATGCAACGTGCAGTTGGCGAACAGCACACCCTGCGCCCGCAGCGCGTGCAGGAGATCAGGCGTGAAGTGCAAGCCTGCTGTAGGCGCGGCGGCGCTGCCTGCTTCGCGGCTGTACACGGTTTGATAGCGTTCGGGATCGGCGGGCTGCTGGTGGATATAAGGCGGCAGCGGCAGCTCGCCCAACTGCGCGATAGCGTCGTCCAACGGGCGACTGAACTCGATTACCCGCTCACTTTCGTGCAGTTCTTCGACCACTTCAGCCGTTAAATCGTCGGTGAGCGCTAAGCGCGTCCCGGTCAGCACACGCCGACCGCCGACCAACGCACGCCAACGCCGATCATCCAAGCGACGCAGCAGCAGAATCTCCACACCGCCGCCCGTCTCGGTTTTGACAGCGCGCAACCGCGCGGGGATTACGCGCGTCGTGTTGATCACCAGCACATCACCGGAACGCAGTTCGTCCACCAGATCGCGGAAAACGCGATGTTCGAGCGCACCCGTATGCTGATCGAGCAGCAGCAGGCGCGCTGAGTCGCGTGGTTCGGCGGGCGTCTGCGCGATCAAGTGTTCCGGCAGATCGTAATCGTAATCACTCAGGTTCACGGGTTACTCTCAGAATAAGCGCGGCGAGTTGCTATCACTGCCGTTGCTGCTGTCAGGATAGGGGATGCCCATGTGTTCATACGCACGGGGAGTCGCCATGCGTCCGCGCGGCGTGCGCTTAAGGAACCCAAGCTGCATCAGATAAGGCTCGTACACATCCATAATCGTTGAAGCATCCTCGCTAATCGACGCAGCAATCGTCGGTAATCCAACGGGCCCCCCTTCGTAATGCGCGATGATCGTGTGCAGTACGCGGCGGTCGATGTCGTCCAAGCCGAGAAAGTCGATCCCCATCAATTCGAGCGCTTCGTTGGCAACTTTGCCCGTGATCACGCCGTCGGCGCGCGTTTGCGCGTAATCGCGCGAGCGGCGCAGCAAACGCAAGGCGATGCGCGGCGTTCCGCGTGCGCGACGTCCAATCTCGGACAAACCTTCTGGCGTAATCTCGATGTTGAGCATTCCCGCGGCACGCAGGATGATACTTTCCATCGCCGGTTGATCATAGTAGTCAAGGCGAAAACGCGCGCCAAAACGGTCACGCAAGGGACCCGCCAACAACGCTAACTGTGTGGTCGCGCCGATGGCAGTAAAGCGCGGCAGATTCAGGCGCACATTTTTCGCAGCGGGCCCCTTGCCGATCACGATGTCGAGCGCGAAATCTTCCATCGCCGGATACAATACTTCTTCGACCGCACGCCCCAAACGGTGAATTTCGTCGATAAACAGGACATCACCCTGTTTGAGATGCGTCAAAATCGCCGCGAGATCGCCCGCGCGTTCAATCGAAGGGCCCGCCGTGATGCGAATGTTGGCGTTCATCTCATTGGCGATCACATGCGCCAGTGATGTTTTGCCCAAGCCGGGCGGCCCATAAAACAGCAGATGATCAGCGCACTCACCGCGCGCTTGCGCCGCATCAAGGATAATTTTCAGGTTTTCGCGCAGGCGATCTTGCCCGATCATGTCGCGGAGCAGTTTGGGGCGCAGCGCGACATTCTCTTGATCGTCATTGCGACGCTTACCGCTGCTCATGCGCGGGTCGTCAGCCATGCCGCCACTCCGTAAAGGTGTTCTAATCAGCAAGTATAACATGGCGAGATTCGCTTTGACAGGCGCACCTGCACAGCGTACAATCAGCGCCGTTTGCGTAATTGTCAGGGGGTGGCGCATGTCGCAGGTGCATATCTCGGATCATCCGCTGGTGCAGCACAAATTAACCGTGCTGCGCGATGAACAGACTGATCATCGTGGGTTTCGTGAGTTGGTGCGCGAATTGGCGCTGCTGCTCTTCTACGAAGCGACGCGCGATCTCAAAATCACACCCAAACAGGTAAAAACGCCCATGGGCATGGCTGACGGCTATAAAGCTGACGACACGATAGGTTTAGTGCCGGTGCTGCGCGCCGGTTTAGGCATGGTCGAAGGCGCGCTGATGCTGCTGCCAAGCGTGCAGGTGTGGCACATCGGCTTGTATCGTGATGAGGAAACATTGCGTCCGGTCGAGTATTACAACCGCCTGCCCGAACATCCGACCGTCAACGTGTGCATCGTTCTTGATCCCATGCTGGCGACGGGCGGATCAGCGGTCGCGACGATTGACATCCTCAAGCGGTGGGGCGTGCCGCGTGTGAAATATGTCGGCTTGATCGCCGCGCCGGAAGGTATCGCCCGTCTGACCGAGGCGCATCCCGATGTGCCGATCCATGTAGCGTCGGTTGACTCCGCGCTGAATGATGTCGGTTTCATTCTGCCCGGCTTAGGGGACGCGGGCGACCGTCAATTCGGGACATGACGCACAGCGCAAGTTACTTGCTGGTTTTCATACTGGCGTTAAGTAGTTCCGCCGCGCTTGTACCAGTCGCTATCTGGCTAGGGCAGCGCTTCGGCATCGTCACGCAGTTTGGCGGACGGCGCACCAGCGAAGGTGACGCGCGCAAAGTCTCCAAACTCGGTGGAATCGCGCTGTTCGGCGGATTTACGATTGCAGCATTGGCGGCACAAGCGCTGCCTGTGCCACGCATGGACGGCATGGAGATCATCCGTTTAAGCGGGCTGCTGCTCGGCGGCGCGGTGATCTTCATCGCCGGGCTGCTCGACGATAAATATGATCTCGCGCCACTGCCGCAGTTCACCGCACAATCAGTTGCAGCAGCAATCGCCATCAGCTTTCAGATTTTCATCGAATACATCAACAACCCATTGACGGGCGCGCAAACCGACACCTTTCCCTACATTGTCACCGTGACGATCAGCTGTTTATGGCTGATGGGCATGATGAACACCGTTAACTTTCTCGATGGCGCGGATGGCTTAGCGGGCGGCGTGGCGGTGATCGCGGCGGCGGTCTTGTTCATCAATGGCGCGTTTCGTCTGGAACCCGCGCAGGTCAGCGTGAGCTTGCTGCATCTGGCATTGATGGGCGCTGCGCTCGGCTTTCTCGTCTACAACTTCCACCCGGCACGCATCTTCATGGGCAGTGGCGCGGTCTATCTCGGTTATCTGCTCGGCGCGCTGGCGATCATCGGCGGCGCGAAAATGGCGACGATCCTACTGGTGATGGGTTTGCCGCTGCTCGATAGCGTCTGGCAGGTGGTCAACCGTTTGCGGCAGGGGCGCAACCCACTCAGCGGAGATCGTGGGCATTTACACTTTCGTCTGCTCGATCTAGGCGTGAGTCAGCCGCGTATGGTGCTAGGCTATTACGCATTCTGCGCGCTGTTTGGCGCTTTGGCGCTGTTCACCGACAGCCGTCTGTTCAAGTTTGTGGCAATTGGCGTTATGGGGTTGCTCGTGGTGGCGGCGTTCGCGTTGGTCATGCGCTACAGGGGTTCTTCCTCTTCAATGACTTCGCCGAGTTCGGCTTCCGCTTCGGCTTCTGTTTCCGAGTCGGCATCTTCATCGTCTTGATCGGCTTCGACAGCATCATCGGCTGAATCGAGCAGAAAGGCGGACGCCATTGGTGCGTTAGTTGCTAGTTCGGGTTCAGCCAATACCAACTGCTCATCGCGCGTGACGATGATCGAGTCGATGTCATCATCTTTCGAGGGCGGATCGGGGATTTCCAGCGCTAGTTCGTAGATCGAGTGGGGCAGGGTTTCGCGCTTCTTCGCGGATTCAAGCTGGCGCTGCTGTTTGAGGCGCTGTTGTTCGCGCAGCTTCAGGATTTCTTCGCGGCGCATCGCCACCATTTTACCGTTCTGGAAGGTGGCACTGTCGCCCGTGATGCGCTCGATGATCGCTTCGATAGTGCCGAGAACGCCCGTCATCAACAGGTCGATAGCAATGATCGCGGCAATCGTCAGCGACAACAGGCTGACGCCCGTTTGCAACGGCTGCGCCAGCGCATTCCAGAACACATCACCCGCGATCCCCAAAGCGACGAGCAGCACGGTCGCAATGCCCAACGCCACTAAGATCACGCGCCAACCCTTGAGCGCATCCCAATTCGGCGTCATGGTGTTGGCGATGGTGAAGGCGATATACGCCCACAGCCACACATCCGGCGTGGCGACGATCACACTGACGGCACCGCCCAAGTTGGCAAAAAAACCGCCGGGACGCGCGACTATCTCCGCCGCTTGATTGAGGTTCAGCACGCTGTTGGCGATCACGTAAACCGCTATGATGCCCGCGATCAGCGGCGCTGTGCTGATAATCGCCAGCTTGACCTGCCCGGTATTACGTGGCAGGCGCACAAAATTCAGCTTGAGTTCGGCAATTGACTGCGCTTCGGGATACTTAAACACGCTTTCGGCGCGCACATTCAGCACACCCGCGACGAACCAATACACCACTTCATGCAGCAGAACGCCGGGCAGGAAGAAAGTGTAGTAGAGGATGGTTGTCGTCCGCAGATTTTTGGTCAACAACCACCCGACTTTGAAGATATGCTGATGCAACCAGCGTTCTAAGCGGCGCATCCCGTAGATCATGCCGCCGACCACCAGCCACGGCAGCATGAATTCAATCAGAATCAGCGCGTTTAACCCTTCTGCTGGGCGGCGACTTCGATCAAGCGCGTGAAATCATCGACTTTGAGCGATGCCCCACCGACGAGTGCGCCGTCGATGTCAGGTTGGCTTATGTATTCCGCCATGTTATCCGGTTTCACGCTGCCACCGTACTGAATCCGCACAGCATCAGCAACCGCGTCACCGTACAGGTCGCGCAGCGTCGCACGGATCGTGCCGCCAATGACGGTCTGCGCGATCTCAGGGCTGGCGTTGCGTCCCGTGCCGATCGCCCAGATCGGCTCGTAGGCGACGACGATCTGCGCCATTTCGTCAGCGGTTACACCAGCGAGCGCGGCGCGCACCTGCTGCCCGACAAATGCGTCGGTTTCGCCCGCTTCATTCTGCGCCAGACTTTCGCCCACCGCGAGAATAGGCTTGAGTCCATGCTTGAGCGCTGCCTTGACCTTCTTATTGATGATTTCGTCGGTTTCCGCGAGATACTGCCGCGCCTCGGAATGCCCGATGATCACATATTCGACCAAGCCCGCCAACATCGCCGGGGAAATCTGCGTGGTGAACGCACCCCTGATCTTCCCAATGCGTGTTTTGGGCGCCTAATTTCAGCGCTGTGTTTTGCAGCGCCACACCAACGCCGACGAGTGCGAGAAAGGTCGGGCAAATCACGCGCTCGACCGTCGAAAACGCTGTCAGCCGCGGGATAAGTTCTTGAGCGAACGCGACCGACTCGGCGGGCGTTTTATACATTTTCCAGTTGCCAGCGATAATTGGTGTCCGCATAGCAGCTCCTTTATTGTGTCATGTCACTAGAATACACTATTTATCCTTGAGCGCCGCGACACCGGGCAGCATTTTGCCTTCGAGCATCTCTAGACTTGCGCCGCCGCCCGTCGAAATGTGCGTGATCTGATCCGCGAGTTGCGCATCCTCAACTGCTGCAACCGAGTCGCCGCCACCGATGATCGTGACCGCGCCCGCAGCGGTGCGATCCGCCAGCATGTGTGCGACCGCGCGCGTTCCCGCTGCAAATTTGTCTTTCTCGAAGACGCCCATGGGTCCATTCCAGACAATCGTTTGCGCGTCGCTGAGCGCTTGCCCGAACCGCGCAATCGACTCCACGCCGATGTCATAAATGCCCCATCCGCTTGGCACACCATCAGCGATGGCGATGATCTGCGTTTGCGCGTCGTCGCTCAACTGATCGCCGATCACAACATCAGTGGGCAGCACCAGCTTATCGCCGCCTTGTTCCATCAGTGCGCGGGCGGTGTCGAGCGCGTCGTTTTCAACCAACGAATTGGCGATCTCGTAGCCTTGTGCCTTGAAAAATGTATTCGCCATACCCCCGCCGATCAGCAGGCGGTCACATTTACTCAGCAGCGTTTCGATCACGGCAATTTTATCGCTGACCTTCGCGCCGCCAAGAATGGCAACAAACGGGCGCGTCGGGTTTTCGATGGCATTGGCGAGATAATCGATCTCTTTTTCCATCAAAAAGCCTGCGACAGCGGGCAGATGCTCGGTCACGCCGACCGTTGATGAATGGGCGCGATGCGCTGAACCGAACGCATCCATGACGAACACATCACCCAATTGCGCCATGCTTGCGGCAAGTTCGGGATCGTTCTTTTCTTCGCCCTTGTGATAACGGGTGTTTTCGAGCAGCAGCACGCCGCCCTCGGGTAATTCTGCCAGCGCGCGTTCGGCCGGTTCACCGATCACGTCGTCGGCAAACGCGACAGGCTGACCGAGCAGCGCCGCCAGCGCAGGCGCGACCGGCTTAAGCGAAAATTTCGGATCGCGCCCGTCTTTCGGGCGTCCGAGATGCGACATGAGGATGATCGCGCGCGGTTTCTGCTCAAGGATGTAATGCAAAGTTGGCACAGCGGCGCGGATGCGCGTATCGTCGGTGATGGTCGTGCCATCCAGCGGCACATTGAAATCGACGCGCACCAGCACACGCTTGCCCGATAAATCCAGATCGCGGATGGTCATTTTATTCATGTAGGATGCTCCATGAATGCTTGAGGATGTAACAGGTCAAGAGCAGGGGCAAAACACAAGGCTTCGCCCCTGAACTAGTGGCAAACTTTAGAGGCGGTCGCCCATGAATTTGACCAAGTCAGCGACGCGGCAGGAATAACCCCACTCGTTGTCGTACCACGTGACGACTTTCGCCATCGTGCCATCGAGAACCTGTGTAGACATCGCATCGATGATGCTCGAACGGCTGTCGCCGCGATAATCGATGGAAACCAGCGGCTCGTGCGACACGCCGAGAATGCCATTCATACGATCACTGGCGGCAGCTTCTTCAAAAGCGGCGATCAGGTCTTCGGTCGTGGTCGGGCGGCTGAGATCAGCCACGAAATCGACCAGCGACACGGTCGGAGTCGGCACGCGGATAGCGAAGCCGTCGAACTTGCCCTTAAGTTCAGGAATGACCAGCGATACCGCCTTCGCCGCACCCGTCGTCGTCGGGATCATGTTGACGGCAGCGGCGCGCGCGCGGCGCAGGTCTTTGTGGGGCAGGTCAAGGATGTTCTGATCGTTGGTATAGCTGTGGATCGTCGTCATCAGCGCGCGTTCGATGCCAAAGGTGTCATTCACGACTTTCGCGGCGGGCGCGAGACAGTTGGTGGTGCAAGACGCATTCGAGACCACATGATGTACCGATGAGTCGTATTTGTCCTCATTCACGCCCAAGCAAATCGTGATGTCTTCGTTGGTCGCGGGCGCGGAAATAATGACCTTCTTCGCGCCGCCTTCGATGTGCTTGGCAGCCGCTTCACGCTTAGTGAAAATCCCGGTGCTTTCGATCACGATGTCGCAACCGAGATCGCCCCATGGCAGGTTAGCCGGATCGCGCTCACTCAGCGCTTGCACCACATCGCCATCGATAGTCAGCGATTTGTCGCCTTTTTCAACCGTGCCGGGATAACGACCGTAATTCGAGTCGTATTTGAACAGATGCGTCATGGTGTCAAGATCGCCTAAGTCGTTGAACGCCACCACATCAATTTCATTGGGATAACGTTCACGAATGACGCGCAGAACCTGCCGTCCAATACGTCCAAAACCATTAATGCCAACACGAATTGCCATCAGACTACTCCTTACATGTAGGGTACGAAAACTTTGTCGTACATCAACCGCTAAGCTGCGTGAGCGTGGCGCGCAGGCTGTTCGCCGTACTGCGCTCGGCTTCGCTCATCCATAAAATCGCCCCCACCAGTTTAGTGGGATCGTGACGCCACGGGCGACTCGGATCGACGAGATCAAAATAGCGCACATCATAACGTTGTAACACTTCATGATGTTCAGACGTGGGCATCACGTAACGAGTGACGCCGCTGGGACGTTCAGTAGGGTAGGCGTTGTTGGCGATCACGGCTTGGAAAACGCCGCGCCCGATATGACGCTCCAATGCCAGAATGTGATCGCCCACCGTGTAATCATCAGTTTCGCCGGGCTGCATGGCAATGTTGCACACATATACCTTATACGCACTGGTAGCGCGCAGCGCTTCAGCAATGCCCGGCACAATCAAATTAGGGATGATACTGGTATACAAACTGCCGGGACCAATCAAGAGCAGATCGGCTTCGAGAATCGCGCGCACCGCCCCTTGATATGCTTGTGCATCGGGTGGGTCGATCTGCACGCGCTCGATATGTCCGTTGACTTCGGCAATGCGCGATTCCCCGCGCACCAGCATGGCGTGCTGCCCGTTGCGGGGACGAATCAGCGCGGTCAGCGTGACATCGGAAAGCGTCGCCGGAAGCACACTGCCCTGAATGTTCAGCACGCGCTCGGTTTCGATTAACGCGCTTTCCAAACTTCCGGTAACGCCCGCCAGCGCCGTGATAAACAAGTTGCCAAACGCATGACCACCCAGATCGCCGCCCTCAAAGCGATATTGAAACAAGCGCGTCATCAGGTTTTCGTCGTCGGCAAGCGCGGCAATATTATTCCGCAGATCGCCGGGCGGCAAAACGCCCAAGTCGCGGCGCAAACGTCCAGAACTGCCGCCATCATCCGCGACCGTGACCACCGCCGTGATATTGCTTGTGAACGCCTTCAAGCCTTTGAGAACAGCGGGTAAGCCCGTGCCGCCACCAATGGCGACCACGCGCAGCCCTTTATTACGGCGGCTGTGCGAGTAGACCAGATCGATCACGGGTGATTGATAGCGACGGCGATACGGTGCCAACAAGTTTTGAGCGAAGCGCACCAGCGCCACAATCACCAGCAGCAGACCGATAAGCGCACCCAAACCGATCTCGAACCAACGCAGGATTGGCGGCGTATTCGGCGCGATGCTGCTGCCGAATACTTCAAGCAGCGCCACCGCCGCACTCATGGCAATCGCCAGCACGCCAAACAACAACAGCAGCACCCAGCGCTTGACGCCGATGCCCGGCGTAAACCATTTATCCAGCTTTTTCGAGCGATTCATATGGCGCGTGCGCCCGATCCTTTCGTCACGCGGTTAGCTTAGCACTGTGATCACCGACTGTCAAAAGATTTCATCCTGTCTTAACGGCGTTTTCGCAGCCCAATTAGGGTTAATAGCGCGGTCACGCTGGTGATTCCGCCTATGGTCAGCGCTGCATCGAACCAGAACTGCTCAGGGAACAGGCGAATCAAAGTGTCGGATGTCGGGAAATACCACGTATCCGCCTCAAAGAAAATTTCGTGAAAGAGGATGAAAAACGTTTCCCAACTGACGAGCGCACCAACGACGATCACGGCGATCAGCACCAGTGTGAGCGCCGCGCCATTCCACAAACCGCCGTAAAACCACATGCGCGTTTCGCGGCGACGCAACAGGGCAACCGCCGCTGCGATCAACAGCGCGCCGCAGACCCACGCGAACGCGAACGCAATTTGCGTGACGATTTTCACGTCAAACATATGACGCAGTTCGCGCTCGTTGTACATCGGCGTTCCATCGTCAAAACGCAGATCACCGAGGTACTCTATGCCCGCGTCGTTGACTAAATATTCGAGCGCATACGGCGCATAAGTGAGTCGATCTTCCAGCGTGAATCCGTACGGATCGGGCGGAAAATCAGGGCGATAATACTCAAATTGCAAAAATAGCGGCGTCATGACCAGACGCACTGCGATCAGCACCAGCAGCAAGGGATAGATCAGCGTGATCACGACTTGCACCACGCGCAGCCAACCCGCGCGCGTTCTAACCTCAGGTTGCGCTGTCGTCATAGATTAGCCTCCGCGCAGTTCCGCCGCGCCACCCAGTAAAAAATTGAGAACAAGCGAATCGACAATCGTTTCCACGGGCGCGCGATCATCCGTAAAAACAACATCCGATGTTTGCACCGGCACAATGGTATCGAGTGCATACGCCAGTGCTTGCCGCAGCACCGGGTTCACATCAGCGGGCAGTGCGTCAAAATTGGCGCGCAGATTAGCCGCCTCAGTTGGCAGATTCGTCGCCACTAAAATCGTGTTGAACGACAACGGCACATCCAGCGCGTGAACCGTCGGAAACACCTGAAGCAGCGTCGTCGCCAACGCATCAACCAGGCGGCGATCCGTTGGTGTGCGCCCAACATTGATCACCACGACGCCGTTGGGGGTCAGGCGCGCGCGCGCTTCGGTGAAAAATTCGACGGTGGTCAAATGCCACGGGATGTAAGGCGGGCGATAGGCGTCCATGCTGATGACGTCGTATTGACGCTCAAGCTGGTTGAGCGCATAACGTCCATCTTGCACGATCACGTTCAAGCTTGGCTGTGAGGTGGCGTTCATCTCGAAAAATTCCGCGCCCAGCCGCACGATCACGGGATCGATTTCGATGCCATCCATCGGAATCGCGCCGTAAACGTGGTGATACTGACGCGCCACCGTTCCCGCTGCCAAACCGACCAGCGCCAGCGAGCCGACATCAGCGGGCGTATAAGGCGGCGCGTTGAAATAGGGCGCGGCGAGAAAAAAGTCCCACGTGCCTTGATACAGATATTCCGTCGGATGATAAATGCTGTGGACGCCTTGCCCCTCATTGAGCGAGAGATAACGATAGCCGTTGGCATCCTCTTGCACTTGCAGATAGTTATAAGCGCTTTCGGCTTCGGCAACGATGATCATGCCGGGCATGGGTGCGCGCAGCACGCCGCCTAATGTAGTGAGTGATAGCACGATCACGACAATCGGCATCCACACGTAGGTGAGGGCGCGCGCGCCGATCGCGCGGAACATACCGATCAGACTCACGGTGTATAAAATGCCTGCGAACAGGAGAAAGGTGCGAAAGGTTCCCAATTCGGGGATGATCCACACAACGGGCAGAAAAGTTCCGATAATGCTGCCCAACGTGCTGATCGCGTAAATGCGTCCGCTGCTGCTGCCCGCTGAGGCGACATCCGTCATGGCAAGGCGGATAGCGAACGGCGACACCGTGCCTAACAGCGTGATCGGAATGGAAAACAGCACCATCACCGCGATGAACGAACCGATCGCTAAGCCCGCTTCAATTCCCGTGACCGCGTTGGCGGCGGCGATTAAAACCGGACGTGAGATCAGCGGAATGATCGCGCTCAAGAACGCGCCCCATAACAAAATGCGATAGAAAAACTGCCGCGTGGGAAAGCGATCTGCCAGCAAACCGCCGACGAAATAACCAACGGTCAGATACAGCAGCATCAAACCGATTACATTTGCCCAAATGAGATTGCTCGTGCCGAATACGCTGCCAAGCAAGCGCGATGCGCCCATCTCAACGGCGAGCGTGGTCATACCGCTGGTGAACACGGTCAGATACAGATAGAGGTTGCGCGAACGCAGATGCGTTCGCGGGACACTGGCTGCGGTTGTCGTCATGCTGCCTCACTTTTATAACGGGCGCTGCGCCAGTGCATTGGTGATGTCGTCGCCACGCCGCACAAGAAAAGACGGAATCCGCCCCAAACGCAGCATGGCACGTGCGTCGTCGGGTGGTGTGTGACCGCCGAATGATGACGGATCGAGCAGCACACACACAGGACGCACACCCTTGCGCGTCAAAAGTTGCGCTTCAGCAATCCACGTTGGATCGAGCGAAGCCGTGATGATCACTAACGTGGTGCCGCGCGTCAAAAATGGTGTTTCCAACGCCAGCATTTGCGCCAGCGTATACTCGGAAAAGCTGCGCGCCACCGCCAGCGTTTGCATAATGCGGAACTGCTGGCGCACCCCGCGCTCTGGTTGATAGACCTCACGATGTGGCACATACGCCGCGAAACCAAGCGCGCGCCCAGTTTCGATGAAATGGGTGGTCAGCGATGCGGCGATCACGACGCCGTATTCTTCGCTAGACGGCGCAAGTTCGATGCTGCTTGGGATGATTGTCCCCTGTCCATCCAGACGACGCACGCTGGCATCTTCGATCAATGACGTGCGCGCGAAATCGACGAACAGCCAAACATCCACTTGCGGATCAACTTCAAACTCTTTGACCATCAAGCGATCTTTGCGCGCTGATGATGCCCAATGAATGCGGTTGAAGCTATCACCTGTAACATATTCGCGCACGCCTGCCGCGTTCGTCGTGGTGAACTGGGCGCGGCGACGTTCCGCTTCACCGCCGGAAAGATTGCCCGTGGGCAGATCAAAACGTGTGACAGGCACAGTTTGCGGATACACGATCACGGTGTCGGTCTCGCCAAGTTTGCGCGGCGTGAGGAACAAACCAAACGGATCACCGCTCATAATGGTGAGGGGACCCAAACGAAACTGTCCGCGCACGGTGCAAAAAGTGCTGGCATACCACTGATAACGACGCCGCGCGCCCAACGCTGGCACAACATGGCTGACGCGATGCCCCGGCAGGGTCGATTCGTCGCGCACATCGATCCATAACTTGGGCAACAGCGCGCGATTCTGCACAATGAATTGTTCATCAAGTGTGCGCCCAACCTGTGTGCGCCGCGTTCCTGTGCGTCTGCCGATGCTGATCCAGCGCACCGAAGTCCATGACCACAGGAACGAGATCACCAACAAGCCTGCCAGCAAATAGGCAACATTGAAGAAAAACGCGCGTCCGGTGAATAAGCCGGTCACCAGCGTGAGGATCAGCAGTCCATAAATCGTGTTACGACGATTGACCATCGGCGGATGACGCCCGTTAGTAGGCGGAACCTCCGGGGACGGGTGTTTGCGTGAGAATTTCCTGCACGATCACACGCGACGAAACATCTTTGATGCGCGCGGCGGGACCCACAATAATGCGATGGGCGAGTGTGACTTCCGCCAGCGCTTTCACATCATCGGGGATGATGTAATCGCGCCCCGCCATTGCCGCGCGGGTTTGCGAACAGCGGAACAACGCCAGCGATCCGCGCGGGCTGCTGCCCAGATACACATCGGGATGTTGGCGCGTGCGCGTCACAATATCGACGATGTAGCGCTTGATCTCGTCAGCACCATACACCCCGCGCACCGCCTGCTGCGCAGCGACGAGTTCCTGCGCGCTGACAACTTGATAGACACTTTGCAGCGGGTGTTCATATTGCTGCGAGCTAAGCACGGCGATTTCTTCATTCGGGGCAGGGTAACCTAATTGAATCCGCAGCATGAAGCGGTCAAGCTGAGCTTCGGGCAATGGAAATGTGCCTTCATATTCAATCGGGTTTTGCGTGCCAAGCAGCAAAAACGGTTCGGGCAGGGGATAGGTCTTGCCATCGACCGTGATCTGTTTTTCTTCCATGGCTTCAAGCATCGCGGCTTGCGTTTTGGGTGTCGCGCGGTTGACTTCGTCCGCCAGCACGATTTGCGCCATGATGGGACCCGCGCGGAACTCAAATTCGCGCGTTTTCTGATTAAACAACGACACGCCTGTGACATCCGATGGCAGCATATCGGGCGTGAACTGAATCCGGCTAAACGTGCAGCCAATCGAGCGTGATAACGCTTTCGCCATCATGGTTTTACCCACGCCGGGGATGTCTTCGATCAGGATATGTCCCTGACTAAACAACCCTAGCACAGTCAAGCGAATCTCGTTGCGTTTGCCGATGATCACCTGATTGACGCTGTGCGTAATGCGCTCCGCCACTTGCTGCACCAGTTGAATATTGGGCGCGCGCGTGTTATCCGTGGCGTAATTCGGTTGCTGTGGCTGATTTTGCATATGACATTCGACCTTACCTGCGGCGTAATTTCCAGTATAGCCGATGTTGTCGTGATAACCAGATCAGATTGGCTAAGCGCAGGGCAGGCGCAGCGCACCCACAGATTCCAACACGAAAGCACGCGCTTCAACTTGCTGATTGCGCGGCGGCTAGTATAATAATGTTGTATAGGTTGTCGGTGAAACACAAAACATCACACGCGGCGTTGTGATTTGCATGACGCCAAGCAGGTGTGTGCTGGACGTTCTGAGAGGAGCATCAGCGTATGGCAAAATCGCGGACGGAATTAATGGTGGATCGTCTGCGCGACCTGCAAGCGACCACGCCGGAGATTGAAGCGTCGGCAGTGGTCAGTGTAGACGGTTTGGCGATGGCGTCGTCGCTGCCATCGAACATCGAAGAAGACCGCGTGTCTGCCATGTCCGCCGCGATGATCGCGCTGGGCGAACGCATCGCCAGTGAATTGGGGCGCGGCAGCCTCGATCAGGTGTATGTGCGCGGTAAAGATGGCTTAGTGATTCTGTTGGCAGTCGGTGAAGAAGCGGTATTGACCACTCTCGTGCGTGAAGGCGCGCGCTTGGGCTTGATTCTGCTGGATATGCGCCGCACCGCCGACGATCTCGCCGGCTTGGTCTAAACGCCGAACCACAAGCATTTTCACACAATTGAGGCACATGCGCGGCGGGGACGAGTTTCCCCGCCGCCGTATTTTGTATGGTGGTGAGCGATGAGCAGTAACCCGAAGTACATCTTTTGCACGGGCGGCGTCGTCAGTTCGGTGGGTAAAGGCGTGACGGCTGCCGCGATTGGGCGCATTTTGAAAGCGCGCGGCTTTAAGGTCGCCATTCAGAAGCTCGATCCCTACCTGAACGTCGATCCCGGCACGATGAGTCCGTACCAACATGGTGAAGTGTTCGTCACCGCTGATGGCGCGGAAACCGATCTTGATCTCGGTCATTACGAGCGCTTCATCGACGAAAGCCTAAATCGCGCGTGTAATGTCACGGCAGGGCAGGTTTACAGCCATGTGATCGACAAAGAACGGCGCGGCGATTATCTGGGCGGCACGATTCAAGTGATCCCGCACATCACCAACGAGATCAGACGGCGAATTGTGCTGGTCGGCAAAGAGAACAATGCCGACGTGGTGATCGTTGAGGTTGGCGGCACTGTGGGCGACATCGAAGGCTTGCCTTTTCTCGAAGCGATCCGCCAGATGCGGATGAATGTCGGGCGCAACGACGCGCTTTACATTCATGTGACTTTTCTGCCGCACATCGGCGCGACCGGCGAACTCAAGACCAAACCGACACAGCATAGCGTCCGCGAACTGCGCGGAATCGGGATTCAGCCGCAGGTGATCATCGCGCGCACCGATTACGACGTGGAAAGCGATGTGATCAACAAGATCGCGCTGTTTTGCGATGTTGAAGAACGCGCCGTGATCGCGCTCAAAACCACTGATCTGCTCTATGATGTGCCGCTGGCACTGGAAGATGCGGGTTTGGGTGATTATCTGGTCGAGCAGCTTGGGCTGCCCGTTAGCCCGTGCGATCTCACTGATTGGCGGCGCATGATCGAGCAAATGCGCGCTGTTACCAAGCCCGTCAGAATCGGCATCGTCGGGAAATATGTCGAGCTGCACGATGCCTACATGAGCGTGAAAGAGGCATTATTTCACGCCGCTGCCGCGCTTAATCGCCAGCTCGATCTGGTCTGGATCGACAGCGGTGGCTTGGAGAAAGACAAAGACACTGCTTGGGAAGCGTTGCGCTCCGTTGATGGGGTGGTGGTGCCGGGCGGTTTTGGGTATCGCGGCGTCGAGGGTAAAGTGTTGGCGGCGCGCTATGCTCGTGAGCAGCAGGTGCCGTATCTCGGTTTGTGCTTGGGAATGCAAACGATGTGCATAGAGTTTGCCCGCAACGTGTTGAACTTAGAGGACGCCAATAGTTCCGAGTTTGAAACGAACACCGAGCATCACGTCATCGATATGATGAGCGATCAGCGCGGCGTTACCGATATGGGTGGCACCATGCGTCTGGGTGTGTATCCGTGCGAGTTGCAGGCGGGAACCCATGCGCGCGCAGCTTACGACGATAAGCCGCGCATTTCCGAACGCCACCGCCATCGCTTCGAGTTCAACAATCTCTATCGAACTGCCTTCGAGACGAACGGAATGCGCTTCAGTGGGCTTAGCCCCGATGGGCGCTTGGTCGAAATTGCCGAAGTTGCGGATCATCCCTTTATGGTGGGCAGCCAATTTCATCCGGAATTTGCCAGCCGACCAAACGCGCCGCATCCGTTGTTCTTGGGGCTGGTCAACGCCGTGATCCCGCGCGCCAATCAAACGGGTGTCAGTGACGAAACAAGCCAAACCGTGCCACACTCATCAATCGAGGATTAAAAGCTCATGTCGCTTTCGAGTTATGTGCAAGCCATGCCCAAAGTCGAATTGAACGTGTTGTTAGCGGGCGCGCTGCCCATCAACACGCTGACGCTGATCGCGGAACAGAACGACATCCCCGAAACGCTCAAGCATTATGAAACGTGGGTCAAGCTGCTGCGTCAACCTGAAGCCAACCGCATTTACGAGATCATGCGGATGGCGTGCAGTTGGCTGCTGCATGGCGATGATCTCGTGCGCGTGATTTACGATTTCGCCACTCAATTAGCCAAGCAGAACATCCGCTATGCCGAAGTGTTGATCACGCCGACGTTGTACACAGGTTTCAGCTTCACCTATGACGAACTGGCGGCGCTGCTCAACGATGGGCGCGACCGCGCTAAACGGGCATGGGGCATTGATCTGGCATGGATATTCACGTTAGTGCGTGACGAACCACGTAAAGCCGATGAACTGGCGCGTTGGGTCAGCACAGCGAACGCGCGCAAAGCCCATGTGGTCGGGTTGGGGTTGCTCGGCAAAGAGGACGCACAGCCCATTGGACAATTTGAACATGCTTTCAAGCTGGCAAGTAAGCGTGATGTGCCGTGTGTGATTAGTGCAGGCGAAATGTTGGGCGTGGCGGGGATTCGCGAAGTAGTTGATACGCTCGCGCCTCAGCGCTTAATCGATGCGCGCGGCATCTTAAACGATGAAGCTAACGATCTGCGGGTTCAACTGCGCGAAAGCGAAATACCGCTGATTGTGAGCGTACAGCGTGCGGTCGCGCACGGCTGGAGCGCCTCAACCAGTGAATATCCGCTGGCGGCGCTGACGGAAGAATTGACGGTGGCGCTGAGCGCGATCATGCCGTCGATTTATGGCGCAACGCTCACCGACGAATATCAAGCCGCCGCCGAACTGCTGTCCGTTGAAGCATTAGAACAAGTGGCACTCAATGCTGTGCGTGCCAGCTTCTTGGCGGACGACGCGAAGGCGAAACTGCTTGAGCAATTTGCGAACGAATATGCGGCGCTGCGTGCGGAACATATCCAGCCGACGCAAGAAGTCTAATGTTACCTGTCCCCCACGCGATCAGGCGAGTTTGCGTGGGGACAGGCTTACGATGCGGCGCTTTGACGACGGAAATCGACAAAGCGATAGCCAACACCGCGCTCGGTGAGGATGTACTTCGGGTTTGCTGGGTCTTCTTCGATCTTCTCGCGCAGATAATTCACATACAAGCGCACGTAATGCGCTTCGTCACGATATTCATAACCCCACACTTTAGCCAACAACTGCTCGTGTGGCACTGTCCAGCCTGCGTTTTCCACTAGATGATAAAGCAAACGGTACTCAGTCGGGCGCAGCTTGACGCGCGTACCCTTGACGATCACTTCGCGGCGGTTGAAGTCGATGCTCAAGTGTTCATCGATCTGAAGGATCGCTTGTTCGGGCGATGTCGAAGGCATATCGGCGCGGCGCAGCACCGCTTTGATGCGGCTCGAAAGTTCACGCGGTCCAAACGGTTTGGTGATGTAGTCGTCTGCGCCCAGTTCCAAACCATAAACTTTGTCGTTTTCTTCGCCTTTTGCCGTCAGCATAATCACCGGAATACTGGTGAATTCGCGCAGCATGCGCAGAGTCTCGAAGCCGTCTAATTCCGGCATCATCACATCAAGCAGCACAATATCGGGCAGCTTGGTTCGCACCGCTTCAAGCGCTTTCACGCCGTTGGTGGCTTCGATCACTTGATGCCCTTCAAGTTCGAGATTCATGCGAATGAAATTGATCATGCGCGTTTCGTCATCGACAACCAAAATGCGCTTGCCATCACGGGTGTTGAATTTGGGCATTTTCGGTGTTGTCATCAGCTTAGTCTCCGCTACTCATTACGGAAGAACAGCGGGAATTCGGTCTCTTCGCTTTCAGAAGGCAGCACCTCAATAAACGTGATGCGCCACCATGGAAACATAATGGTCGTCACGCCTTCATCCAGCCAAGGCACTTCTTTTTCCGTGCGCTCACGTGGATTTTTGCCAACGATGGCGAAATCGCGCGGATTGGGCATTTCGTCCACGTCGATCTTGATCGGTTCCGCGTTGTTGATATGCACCAATAGGGTGATCATGTGAGTGGCATCCTTCTCGCTGCTGAATTAAGGGCTTCAGCGCATTATTTCTTAAAAAAGATGTGGGCAATCAGCTTGCCTAAGCGTACCTCATCGCCATCACGCAGCACACGCGGCTGACCGGGCAGTAAGCGCTGTCCGTTGAGATGTGTACCGTTAGAACTGCCTTTATCGATGATGGTCAGCGTGTTTTCCGTGCGATTAATAGCTGCATGAACACGCGAGACCCCTTTTTCGAGCGCGCCAAATGGTGTCAAATCGAGATCGGGGCGGATCACGTTCGTACCATCGAAGCGTCCGATCAAGGTTTCACCATCGGGCTTGAGCGAAATCGGCGTATTCGAGTCGTGGATGCGGAAAATGATTTCCGCGCCTGCATCAAAACGCGCGGTTCCCCACGTAGGCCCAATCGACGGGATCATATCCTCAAATTCGATCTCGCGCGTGGGCAGTTCGGTGGAAACAATGCCCATCAAGCGATAGCCGCATTCCTCACAATAGAGAAAACCTTCGCGGTTGTGATAAGCACAAGAAGGACAAAGTTTCATAAAGACCCACTAACCCTGACAAGTACAAGCTAAAATCCATCACTCTGGTTGAGCTGGCAACCCAGCGGGCAGCATCAACGCGCGTGTATGATATTTTAGCGTCTTTCGACCCAATTCTGACAAATTTGATGTTTGCTGCACAACTTGGGCTTCCAAACGCGCTTGCTGTGCCAATTCATGATCGCCGTTTTCTTCTAAACGCAGTGCCAGTGTATTCAGGCGGCGCGTCGCTGTCGGAATATCGCCAATCGCGATGGCTTCATGAACGCGCTCTTGTTGCTGATAAAGCGACAGCTTACCCAATGCTTCCGCCATCGCCGCAGGCGGTTCTTCCGTATAGGTTGAATTAGAAACGCCAATCGAGACATCAGTCACGGTTTGATAACGTTGCAGCGTGTTGGAAAGAATATCCCCTTCAACCATCACGCGCGCCAGAGGACGAAAGCCTTCATCCGTCAGCGGCGGAATCCCAAGCTGAAACAAGACCGAGATCATGCGGTTGAGGGGCAGCCCGCCCAATGGAATCACCGCGTCATGGTAATCAACCGGCTGTGGACTGGGCGCTAACTTGAACGCACGCTCAATTTCAATATCGGGATCGGGCGCAATCGACAGCATCATCCGTTCGGCAAAGGCTTGCGACAACGAGCGCACATGCTCGTTGAGAAAGCGCGCCACCTGCGTTGATGAACGCACAAAGGTCGAAACGCCGCCGGTTGTGGTTGCCAATTGATCGAGAAAGCGATCATTCCAGTCTTTGCCTAAACCCATCGCGCTGATGGTAATGCCATCACGAATGGCGGCTTGTGCCAACGTCAATGACACATCATTATCGCCGTAACTTTGTCCGTCGGTCAGCAGCACGATGTGATTGATCAGGCGATCGCCAAGATACTTATGATTCTGCTCAAGCCCGACTTCTAAACCCTTAGAGATCGACGTGCTGCCGCCTGCAGTCATCATACTGATGCGCGCCTTAAGCTGCGCTTTCTCTTTGACGGGCGCAGCTTCAACGACGACTTCGGCAAAGTCGTTGAAGGTGACAATCGAAATGAAATCTTGCTCGTTAAGCTGGTCGATGATGTGGTGCGCCGACACCTTGACGCGATCCAACCAACCATCCTCCGCCATCGAACGACTGCGGTCGATCACCAACGTTAAATTCAAGCGTGACTCAGCCAATACTTCCGCATGTTCCAGCCGTGCGAGGTCACTGGGAACAATCTCAATCAGCAGATAACACACCTGATCCTCATCCATTGGACGCATACTGCGCTTGCTCGGCGTCACCCGGGTGGTAAAGTTATACGGTTGTTTGTCTTCACGCGCGCCGTTGGCGGAGTCATAACCGCGCCGCCGATTGATATCGAGCAGCAATTCGTAAGCATCGGTGATCTCTTTGAATTGGTGGTTCGCGCCTTGATGGTGGTTTTTATCTGGGTGCAGTCGCCGCGCAATCCGCCGATACGCGGTTTTCACATCCTCCTCTGTGGCATCCACTGAGATGCCCAGTAGGGTATATGGATCGTTCTGCACATTCATAAACTTCCAAGCCTCAGCCCGGTAAACGGACGACAATCACGGTGATGTTATCATTGCCACCGCGCTTATTGGCAAGCGCCACCAAGCGCTGACAAGCCTCTTGCGGTGTTCCGGCGCTTCTGACAGTTTGCATCAGCTCGTGATCTTCAACCAGATTCCACAAACCATCGCTGCACAGTAAAAGGGAAGCCTTCGCGGGCAGCCGCCGCGTCAGAATATCGACATCGATCAGATCGCTTTGCCCAAGCGCGCGATACAACACATTCTTCTGTGGGTGATCGTTGGCTTCTTCGGGCGTGATCTGATCGAGTTCGATCAAGCGCTGCACCAACGAATGATCGCGCGTGAGGCGTTCGATGGTATCCCCATTGATCAGATACACGCGGCTGTCACCAACATGCGCCACATACGCCAGATCGTTGACCAACACCACCGCCGTGACCGTGGTGCCGCCATCTGGCACTTTGGCGATCACATCGCCGTTGGCTTTTTGCACCGCACTCGAAAGCGACTCGGAGATCGGTTGCTCGTTATCACGCCCCATTAAAATCGGGACATAAATCGTGTTCATGATCTGCACGGCAACCATGCGTGCCGCAATCGCTGAGGCTTTCTCGCCATCATGATGCCCGCCCATGCCATCCGCGACGACGAAGAAGCCGAAATCAGGACGTTGATCCACGCTCTGCACCGTGGTGAAAAACGACTGGGCAGCATCCTGATTATTGCTTCTCATCATGCCCACGTCCGACGCTTGCCCAAACGTGATGTGTTCCGAACCCGTATAGGTGTACAGCGTATCCTCGATCAACGGGCGCGTTGCACCATCACCGAACACAATCGGGCCGGTTGTCGTCGTCACCGGCTGGTCATTAGCAGGCGCGGGCGCAGGCTGAGGTGGCGTTGATGGTGCCGAGCGGTCGGTACTGCTGCTTTGACCGCCAAACATACGGCGAAAAAAACTCATGCGTGATCTCCTCAGTGAAAGAACGCCTAGCCGACCAGCGGGAAAGCGTATAGATGATGATCGAGCGAACCGATAAGAATTGCGTTATCAGTGATATAAGGTGTTGACGTGATCGCCTTGCCCGTCTTGTATTTCCAGCGTTCTTTGCCGTCATCCACGCCAATGCAGTAGAAATAGCCATCTGTGCCGCCAAAATAGAGCAGGTCATCCTTGATGGCAGGGGAACCGACAATGGGTTTCTGGGTCGTGAATTTCCAGCGCTCGCGTCCGGTCTGGGCGTTGATCGCCCACAACGATCCGTCGGTGGAAGTGACGTAGACGACGTTACCTCGCTCAACCGGGCTGGACACAATGGGCCCATTCGTCCGCTTAGTCCACGCCGGAAATCCATTGTTAATATCAATGGCATAGAGGAAATTATCCGACGCGCCGATATAGCACATCGCTTCCTTAAGATTCACGATGGGCGACGAAATCACACCGCGTTTGGCACGCTGACGCCATTTGAAGTTGCCTGATAAACTGACCGCCAGAATCTCGCCCGCTTCCGTGCCAAAAATGATCAACTCATTGGTCACAAACGGGCGGCAGCGGATCGGTGCAGTTGCATCATATTTCCACAGTTCGCGCCCGTTCGCCACGCTGATCGCATAAAGCATAGCATCATCGCTGCCGAAAAAGACATGCCCATGCTCGACACGCGGCGTGCTACGGATCGGGTTTTTCGTCATATGACTCCAACTCAGGCGCCCGCTGCGATAATCGACCGCGTAGAAGGTGTTATCGTCTGAGCCGAACAAGACTAATCGATTGGTCGCATCGATCACCGGCGATGAAGCGATGCCACCCTTAGTCGGGAATTTCCACACCAATTCACCCGACTCAAGGTTGACCGCCCACAGGTTGTAGTCATAGGCGCCGAAGAAAGCGAGATCGCCCATCGCCACTGGGCTTGAGCGAATTTCATCCTCAGCTTTGAACACCCACTTGGGCTGAATCGCGCCTGCGCCTTCCTGAAAGAAGTCCGTTCCAGTTCCTGCTGTCGCATTGTCGATTGGCGCAGCGCCCGCTGTCGGTACATGTTCAATGCCCGTGACCACACCACTGATCGCTTGCACAGGCAGAGATGAACGCGAACGCAGGGCAATGAGCGCACCCTTCATTTCAGCGCATGACTTATAGCGGTCTTTCGCGTTGGTGGTCAGCGCGCGATCGATGATCTGCACAAACGTGGGATGCACGTTCGGGTTAAACTGCGTGATGGGGCGCTCGTGAAAACTGAACGGCGGTTCGAGGCGTGGGTCTTTGCGCGTGAGGATGTGATGCAGCGTTGCGCCCAAACTGAACAAGTCGCTTTGTGGTGAGACATCGCCTGTGTATTGTTCCGGCGCGGAATAACCTTCCGTGCCAATGGATGTGTGCTTGACACTTGTGCCGCCCACAAATGTTTTAGCGATGCCGAAGTCGATCAGGCGCACACGCCCCAAGTTGTCGATCATCACGTTCGACGGCTTCATATCGCGGAACACAATGGGGTCGGGTTCCTGATTGTGCAGATATTCGAGCGCGTCGCACAGTTCAATCGCCCAATCCAAGACTTTATCAACGGGCAGATCGCGCGTTTTTTGCAGCAGCATTTCCAAATCGCTGCCGTTGATGAACTCCATGACGATGTAGGCACGATCATTGAGATCGAACGTGTCGAAAATGCGCGGGATCGCCGGATGGCTCAACTCCGCCAGCAAATTCGCTTCGCGGCGGAAGGTTTTCAGCATCGACGCGCGTTGCCCCGCATCCGCCGTGAGCGTGTGCATCTCTTTAACGGCGACATATTTCTTGACCTCAGCAAAGTTGAGGTCGCGCGCTTGATAGACGGTTCCCATGCCGCCGCCGCCGATTACGCCCATGATGCGGTAGCGGTTTTGCAAAACCGCGTTAGCTTTCAGCGATGATACACCAGCACCGCCGCCGTCAGTTGAGGTAAATTGTGTAGTATCAGGCATAACCACTCGCCTTTATAATGTCACTGGCGCGAACAATGAATGAAGAAATGATTTTTGATGAGCTTGATTCATTATAGTAAAGCTGGCACAATACCGCAATGCAACAGTGAAAGGTAGCACGCAAGTTAAGATGAGCAAATCATACGGCGATCTGTCAATCTATCTGCACATTCCATTTTGCACGACAAAATGCACCTATTGTGCCTTTAACACATATACCAATCTCGAAACCTTGCTGCCCGCATTTGTGGATGCGCTCATCCGCGAGATCAACATCGTCGGGCGCTCCTCA
Organism: Anaerolineae bacterium; assembly: GCA_041737735.1. Lineage (GTDB taxonomy): Bacteria > Chloroflexota > Anaerolineae > Aggregatilineales > Phototrophicaceae > Flexifilum. Next base: position 25,178 of record JBGSRB010000029.1, read on the forward strand.
CCTTACACGCGCATCAGCACGATTTTTTTCGGCGGCGGCACGCCGAGTCTGCTCACACCGGATCAATTTAGCGCACTGCTTGAAGCACTCCATAGTGCGTTCCCTGTGCAGCCCGACGCCGAAATCACGCTTGAAGCCAACCCGAACGATCTCAACCGTGACTATCTGCGCGATCTGCGTGCGCGCGGACTCAATCGCATCAGCATCGGGATGCAAACCACCAACGCCAATGAGTTAGCGCTGTTCAAACGGCGGCACGATAACGACGAAGTGGCACAAGCGGTGTCGGCGGCGCGGTGGGGCGGGTTCGACAATCTCAATCTCGATCTGATCTATGGCATCCCGCATCAAACGCTGGCAAGCTGGCAGACCACGATCACGCAGATGCTGGCACTCAAACCCGATCACATCTCGCTGTATGCCTTATCCCTTGAAGAAGGCACACCGATGCACGCTTGGGTTGAGCGCGGACGCTTGCCCGAACCGGATGATGATCTCGCGGCGGATATGTACGACTTCGCCACGGAACAACTGGCAGCAGCAGGTTATCAGCAGTACGAGATCAGTAATTGGGCGCTTAGCGGGCGCGAGTGCCGCCACAATTTGCAATATTGGCGTAACGACGCCTATGTCGGCTTGGGACCCGGCGCCCATGGCTTTGCTGACGGCGTGCGCTATTCGGTCATTTTAGCACCACAGCGTTATATTAAGCTGTTGAATGAGACAGCGCATGAGGCGCTTTACCCATTTCCGCTGACACCTGTCACCGCCGAGTCGGTCGTGATGGATCGCGCGGGCGAAATTGCCGAAACGTTGATTATGGGGCTGCGCTTAACCCGTGAAGGCATCTCACGCGCAGAGTTTGCCGCGCGCTTTGGCGCTGACATTCTCAATGTGCATGGCGACACCATCCACAAATATGCCGATTACGGGCTGCTCAGCGTGGACGAACACACCGTCCGCTTGACCGAACGCGGACGGATGCTCAGCAATATGATCTTCCGTGAGTTGGTGTGATCGCTTAACGGGCGCGCTGAAACAAAGTTTCGGCAAGCTGAACCAACCAGCTCGCAGCTTCGCCTTGTGGTTGTGCGCGTTCGAGTGCGCTCATCGCCGTCTGATAGTAACGTTCCTCATTTTCGAGCGCGAAATCATATGCGCCCACAGCATTGAGCGCGGCAACGGCTTCCGCAACCGCTTCATCATCAAGGGTGCTGTCGCCCGTTTGATAGAGTTCAGTTAAGCGATGGCTGCGCTCCAGCGCATACAACACGGGCAGCGACTTCTTGTGCGAACGAATATCGGTCGCCGCCGATTTGCCCGTCATATTCGGATCGCCCCAAATGCCGAGAATGTCGTCACGAATTTGAAAGGCGATGCCCAAGTTGAAGCCGAACGCAGCAAACGCGCGCGCCCGTTCGGCATCGCCTGAACCGACCAGCGCGCCGATCTCGCTGCACGCCGCCAGCAGCGAAGCCGACTTGCCGCTGATCATGGAGATATATTCATCAATGCTCACGGCGGAACGCTGTTCAAAGCTCATGTCGAGATGCTGACCGCGTGTGAGTTCCTGCACCATGCGGTTGAAAATGCCCCACGCCTGCAAAATCACCGTCGGCGCGATCACGCTGCTGTCAAGCTGATACAGCGCATGAAACGCCAGACCGAACAGCGCATCCCCCGCATTAATCGCAGTGGGGGTGTTCCATGCTTTCCACACTGTGGGGCGGTTGTGGCGAACCTCGCTGTTATCTTCAATATCATCGTGAACGAGCGAAAAATTGTGCAGAATTTCGACCGATGCGGCAGCGGGCAAGGCAGAGTCCCATGTACCGCCTGCCGCTTCACAGCACAGCAGCACCAGCATGGGACGAATACGCTTACCCGTTGTTTGCTGATAAGGATTGCCTTCGGCATCCACCCAACCAAACGGATATTGCAGCATGGTGCGAAAATCAGCGGCATTGTCTAACGCGATGCCGTTGATGATCTGCTGCATGATACTTTCAACGGCGGGCAAATAACGCTTAGCCAGCGTAGCGATCACCGCACACCGCTTTCGATCAGGGGCGTGCGCTGTAAATCGTGGATCGTGCGCGCGCCGCTGCACAGCATGGCAATGCGAAGCTGCGCGCTCAATTCGCGGATTAGTTGATCGACCGCTTCATGCGATTCATCCGCGGCTTTGAGGAAAGTCCCGGCGATGCCGCCCATGCTTGCGCCCAGCGCGATACTTTTAGCGATGTCGATGCCATCACGTAAGCCGCCGCTGGCGATGATCGGCAAATTCGGTGCGCCCGCCACCGCATAGCGAATCGCGTCGGCGGTAGGGATGCCCCAATCAGCAAATGCCGCTGCAACGCGCGCGTGAAACGCTGTCGGCGCGCGATGATACTCGACTTCGCTCCACGATGTGCCGCCCGCGCCTGCGACATCAATCGCGGCGACGCCCGCGTTCGCTAAGTCGCGCACGTTCTGTTCCGAGAAGCCCCAACCGACTTCCTTGGCGATCACGGGGATGTCAAGCTGCGCGCACACGGCTTCGATGCGCTTCAGCAAGCCCGCGAAATTGGTATCACCTTCGGGCTGCACGGCTTCTTGCAGCACATTAAAATGCAGAATCAGCGCGTCGGCTTCGATCATCTCAACGACCCGACGACATTCATCAACACCGTAAGCGTAATTCAACTGCACCGCACCTAAATTGCCAAACAAGAGAATGTCGGGGGCATAACGGCGCACCTGATAGGTATAAACGACTTCAGGGTTGCGAATTCCCGCGCGCTGCGATCCTAAACCAAGCGCGATGTTGTGCGTTTGCGCGGCTTCGGCAAGGCGTTCGTTGATCTGCAACGCCATATCCGTGCCGCCCGTCATCGACGAGATCAGAATCGGCGCGCTGAGCGTTTTGCCAAACAGCGTGATCGTGGTGTCAACATCGCTCAAGTTGAGTTCGGGCAGCGCTTGATGCAGAAAACGAAAGCGCTCAAGCCCGGTGGTCAAACGCGGAAACTGGACATTCTGTTCAAGATTGATGCGGATATGATCTGCTTTGCGATCTTCAATGGATGGGTTGGTTATGATGTCACTCATGAAGGGGTGTTTCCTCACTCTGGATGGTTGGTAATGCTACCGATAAGCCGAAACGCTGTCAACACTGACAGGTACGCCGCTTATCAGTATAATGCGTGCATCAAGTCATACCGTAGAGTTGAGGTTTCCAGCGTTTGGCTCGCTTACGTTTTATATCTTTCATTGTACTGTTAGCATTGCTGATTGTGGGTTGCACGACACCCGTCAGCAATTCGTCGATGATCATCACGCTGATCGCGGATGGGCGCGAACGCACCTATCCGCAGTCCGTGCCGATCACGGTGGGGGAGTTTTTGCGCCAAGCCCAGATCGAATTGGGCGAATTGGATGAAGTGACACCGCCGCAGTTCACGCAGATCACGGACGGTCTGCGCGTCACCGTCACGCGCGTGCGCGAAAGTGAATCGTGCAGCGAGCGCGAGATTCCATTTCAAGAGCAGCGCATCCCGAATGAGGGGTTGCGCCCCGGCGAAGAACGAGTCGCCCAAACCGGACAGAACGGCATCGAAGAAGTGTGTTATCGCGTGTTGATCCGTGACGGCATTGAACAGCAGCCAGTCCCGATTCGCAACACGATCATTCGGGCGGCGCAAAACGCGGTCATCTCGGTAGGGCCCACCGGTCAGCTTGACAGCGTGCCGATTACGGGAACGATGGCATATATCAGCAACGGCAATGCGTGGATCATGCGCGGCAGCAGCGATAATAAGCGCCTGCTGACGACAACGGGCGATCTGGATGGGCGCGTGTTCAGCATCACGCCCGACGGACGCCAACTTTTGTTCAGCCGCACCACGCAAACCAGTGACACGGCTTTCAACCAGCTTTATATGATCCGTGACACTTTCACCGAAGACCAGCCCATTCAGCTCAGCCCGGAAAATGTGCTGTATGCCGAGTGGGTGCCGGGCGAAACCTTCACGATCAGCTATTCGACGGGGGAGATCACGACGACCGCCCCCGGTTGGCAAGCGTATAACGATCTGTGGGTGATGCGGATCGATCCGCAAACGGG
>JBGSRB010000041.1:0-6617 GCA_041737735.1 Anaerolineae bacterium
CTCAGAGCCACGCTTCCGCTCCCTCAACTCTCCCTTGGTGAAGCTGCGGCTTTGGTCATTTCCCATCTCGACAACCGTACCCGCTCGAGGCGTTCTCGCCTCAAAAACCAGCGTAGTCCCTAATCTGACATTGGCGTAGTATTTACCCGGGTTTGGCAATTGCGATCACCACACTGGGCTTAAATTTCCTTGGTGATGGCTTGCGTGATGTGCTTGACCCTAGACTTGGAAGGAGGTGATGCGCCTGAGCTAGAGCCTGAACAGTATAGAGAAACACTTTTGACAAGTTATGCCCCATAGGAGTAAAGAAACATGCACAGCTTACGAAAATGGCTGCATTTTTCCATTGTGATACTGTTGACCCTGATGCTGAGTATTGGCACTGCCGCCGCGCAGGATGCAGCGCCTCAGCGGGGCGGCTCGGTGCGCGCGGCGTGTGTTGCTGCAATCACCAGCCTTGACCCGCAGTTATCACAGCTTGGCGTGTGCGATAGCAATGCGTACATGGCAATTTATAATCGACTGGTCGCTGTTGATAACACGGGTGCGGTCGTTCCCCAAATTGCGACCGAATGGACGATCAGTGATGATGGGCTGACCTACACCTTCACCCTGCGTGATGATGTGGTGTTTCATGATGGCACGCCGCTGAATGCCGACGCTGTGAAGTTCAGCCTTGATCGCATTCGTGATGTTGAGTCGCCATCGGTTTACGCCAGTAGTCTTGTTTCAATCAGCGCCGTTAATGTGATTGACGACACTACACTGGAAATCGAATTATCAGGCGTGAATGTCGCGCTGCTGACAGCAGTGGCAACCTCAAGCTGGATTGTTTCACCCACGGCGGTCGAAACCTTTGGTGAAGACTTTACTTTTAATGCTGTCGGTTCGGGTCCGTTCCAAGTGGTGTCGTGGACACCAGGCGATGTCGCGGTGCTTGAGCGCAACCCGAATTACTGGGAAATGGGCGCAGACGGTGAACCACTGCCCTATTTAGACACGATCGAATTTGTCAGTTTAGAAGACGAAACGGTTCGCTTCCTTAATACGCAAAGTGGTGATTTTAACCTCAACGAGCGCATTGGCATCCGTGATGTCGCGGCGGTCGAAAGCAACGAGAACCTGCAAGTTGTCACAACCGCTAGTTCAACCGCATATGCCGTCACGTTTAACAACGAGCAGCCGCCGTTTGATAATCTGGCGCTGCGACAGGCAGTACAGTATGCGCTGGATGATGACGCGATCATCGGCAATCTCGGTTTAGGCACGGGCTACGCTGCACCTTTTCCATTTCCTCGTGAAGCGTGGTACTTCCCAACCGCTGCTAACCCTGATACTAACCTCGACCGCGCCATCGAATTGATGGCTGAAGCGGGTTACGCGGACGGACTCACCGTTACCTTGACACACATCAGTCGCCCCATTGACGCGCAGATCGCGCAGATCGTTCAGGCGCAGCTTGCCCCCATTGGCATCACCGTCGAGATTCAAGCGCTTGAGCGCACCGCTTGGCTGGATATCTGGCTGGTGAATCAGGGTGAAAACACAGAAGGAGAGTTGGCGGTCTTTCAAAACACGGTTTCGCTGGCAGACCCGGACGGCAAAGCGATCTTTGTTGACCCAGCCAACACGGTGAATTTCGGTCGATGGAACAACGAGGAAGCATGGCAGGCGGTGCAAGACTCGCGCATGAGTTTCGATCAAGCCGAGCGCGCCACCCTGTGGAACACCGTAGTTGAATTGCAAATTGCCGATGCCAGTAACGTGTGGCTGGGCAATATTCCGGTGGTGGGCGTGGCAACCGCTGACCTCATGAACCTACAGCTTGCTGGTGGCGTGTGGTGGGATTTAACCGCCGCGTGGCTGGCGCAATAATCGCATCATGAAAATCCATCCGTAAATCGGGTGACTCATCTGCGGCGTTGTCCCAAACTTTGGACGGGTTGGCAACATAGCTTTGCAGGTGAGTCACCCTTCACTAAGTATACTCAACGGTACTGTGCAAAGGAAAGCATCGTGACGATTTCACAAGTCGCGCTCACGGAAGTTCATCGCGGCATCAGCATTGGTTATCAGGCGCGGGCGGGCTATTACGCGCGTGAGGGGCTGGCACAGGTTGCCAAAATGGCGGCACTGAACATTCGCTATGTTGCGCTGCAAATCAATGTGATGCAGGATACGTTTTACAGCACACGGTTGTATCATGACTTCGCTTTCACCCCAACTGATCATGAGGTTGAAGCCTTTATCAATGCCTGTCATGATCAGGGCATCCGCGTAATGCTTAAGCCGATGGTCGAGTGCCACGACAGCGCCTGGCGCGGACAGATTCGTTTCCCCGATAATGACGAGCAGATTCAAGGTGTGCGGGTCGATTACTGGTCAAAATGGTTCGCTAGTTTAACCGACAGCCTGCTGCATTATGGCGCACTGGCACAACGCACGAACTGTGAACTGCTGTGCATTGGCTGTGAACTGGATGGCACCCAGCACCGAGTCGACGACTGGCGGCGAACAATCGACCGGGTGCGCTCCGTGTATTCGGGTCCGCTGACCTATGACCCCACCTATCGCGCGCTCAACGCTAACACACCCTGCGATTGGTTCGATCAACTTGATCTGCTTGGGTTAAGCTTTTATTTCTCCGCGGCTGATAAAGAAAAGGCAACTGTCGATGAGATGGTGGCGTTTTTACAGCCGCGTGTTGAACAAATGGAAGCGCTACACCAGCGGTTCAATAAACCGATCATCTTTGTGGAAACCGGAACGCGCTCGATGGTGGGCGGCGGCAAGGATCATGATTACCGGATCACGCGCAATTATGACGGGCAGGAACAGGCAAATTACGTTGAGGCGGTAATGGCTGCCTTCTGGGATAAACCGTGGTGGCGGGGTCAGTATGTGTGGAAGTGGGACGAGCAGCAGGATCGCCCGCAGTACCGCGTCGATCCAGCGGGCGACACGGGATTCACGATTCCCGATAAGCCTGCCGCTGAAGTGCTGAAACGCTGGTATGCGCGCACCGACCGCGCCTAGGATAACCCTGATGAACGAGCATTATCACTATGATTTACCTGTTATTGAGCTGATCGACCGTTACAAGCAGTTATATAGCGGCGCGGTGTACGATACGCTTGATCATCTGGGCTATCCACATCAGGCGCTTGCGCCTGATCTCAAGCCCGTGCGCGACATGATGACATTGGCGGGTCCCGCATTTACGATCAAGGGCGTGCCTGACCCCGTGGGTGATGAAGCGCTACGTAATCGCCGGATTCATTTGTTCAACGACATGCGTGCGCTTGGCATCCCGCTGATCGACACGCGCGATTGCAGCTTCGACACGCAGGTGGCGCACTATGGCGAGATGAACGCGGTGTTGGGACAAGCGTCGGGCGCGGTTGGCGCGGTGATCGACGGCGGCTGTCGTGATACGGGTTTTCTGATCCGGATGGAGTTCCCTACCTTCTGTCGTTATCAAACCCCGGTCGAAGCCTTTCAGCGCTGGAGTTATGCTGACTGGCAAAAACCGATTGGCTTACGTGGCGCGTTGTCGTCGGTAGTAATCGTACGCCCAGGCGATTTTCTGTTTGGCGATTTAGATGGTGTGGTGGTCATTCCGCGCGATCTGGTTGTGGAAGTTCTCAGCAAAACCGAGGAACTGGTCAGCGTCGAAAATCAAGCGCGTGCCGAGTTCGCCACCACCGATGATGTCGTCGCGGTCTATCGCAAATACGGAAAGCTGTAACCGATGGCGATGTTTGATCTGGCGGGGCGTGCTGCGCTGGTCACAGGCTCAAATCGCGGCATTGGGCGGGCGATTGTATTGGCGCTGGCACAGCACGGCGCTGATATCATCGTTCATTGTGCGCGCAATCTCGATCAGGCGGAGGAGGTTGCGCAAATAGCGCGCGGCTATGGTGTGCGGGCAGCGTGTGTTGCGGCAGATTTGTTCGATAACGATGCAACTGCTTCTATCAAAGCATCGGCTGACGCGATCTATGGGAAAGTGGATATTCTGGTGCTGAACGCCTCGATGCAAATTCGTAAAAGCTGGCAGACGATCACACGGGAAGAATACACACAGCAAATGACCGTTAATTTTCGCGCGTCGGTCGAACTGATTCAGGCGTTTACCCCGGATATGATGGCGCGAAACTGGGGAAGGGTGCTGACCATTGGCAGCGTGCAGCAGGTGAAGCCGCACCCCGATATGCTGATCTACGCTGCCAGCAAAATGGCGCAGGTGAGCATTGTACAGAACTTAGCGCGGCAGGTGGGACGCTTCGGCGTGACGATCAATAACCTTGCGCCGGGGGTTATCGAAACCGACCGTAACGCTGATGTGTTGGCTGATCTGGCGTATCGTGAGCGTGTGACGAATCTGATACCCGTAGGCTACACAGGCGAAATCGACGATTGTGCGGGCGCGGCGCTGCTGTTGTGCAGTGATGCGGGACGCTACATCAATGGCGTTGATCTGCTGGTCGATGGGGGGATGCATCTAGCATGAGTCGATCAGAATCGTTTATTCGCGTCAGCTCGCGTGATCCGCGTTATTTTGAATATGACGATGGAACACCCTATATTCCGGTTGGGCTAAATCTGTGCTTTCCGCGCCGAGAAGGGTCGCAGTCGGAAGTGCTTGCCTTTATGGAGCGCTGGCTGCGTCAACTGGCGGCAAACGGTGGTAATTTTTTTCGTGTGTGGTGCAGCCATCCTTTTTTTGAGGTTGAGCATGAGCGCAGCGGGGTTTACGATGCCGACAAAGCGCGGAGGCTGCACGCGGTAGTGAAAATGGCACGCGAACAGGGCTTGCGTGTCAAGCTGTGTTTAGAGCATTTTCGCCACTTGGAAGAGGATCCGCCGCGTTTTCCGGGTGCGGCAACCTTTGGCAAGCCGCTTTACCGCCAAGATGGCACTGTCACCGATATGACCACATTTTTCACCCAGCCCAACAGCCGCGCACAGTTCAAGCGCAAGATCGCGTGGTTTGCCGAGCAGTTCAGGCATGAACCAACAATTTTCGGCTGGGAACTGTGGAATGAGATAAATACCGTGCAGGGTGAAGGCTGGCTGAATTGGACGCAGGACATGCTGCACGAACTGCGCGAGCAATTTCCCAACCATTTGGCAATGCAAAGTTTAGGAAGTTTCGACCGCGACTCGATGCGTGCGCATTATCAAGCCGTGGGTGCCTTGGAAGATAATCAGGTTATGCAGGTACATCGCTATCTGGATCAAGGTGCGCCGCTGGCGATCTGTCACGGCTCGATGGCGGAACTTGCCGCTGATGCAGTGCGCGAACTGCGCGCGATCACCCCGCAGAAGCCAGTGCTGCTGGCAGAGGTGGGCGCTGTGGAGCCGAATCACGCTGCGCCCTCACACTTGTATGCCGACGACGCACACGGAATGCTGCTGCACGATCTGATATTCGCCCCTTTTTTCAGTGGGGCGGCAGGCTGTGGGCAAAGCTGGCACTGGGATTTTTATGTGGATGATCAGGATTTATGGCATCATTTCTCACGTTTTTTTGAAGTGATTCAGCAAATTGACCCCACAGGTCAACAGTTTATGCCATTTATCGAGCAGAAGCATCCAATCATGGTTTACGGCTTACGTGGAAACGATGTCACGCTTTTATGGTGTCGCGATATCGAGAATACATGGCAAACCGAACTGGTTGAGCATCACATGCCCATTCAGCGGCGTGATATTACCTTAGCGGTTGACGCCGCGCGTTCAGCCAGTCTTTATGATCCATGGACGCATGAGCATACTCAGGTGTCGATTCAGGCTGGTCACGTGGTTATTCCCAGCCTCACACGTTCTCTGTGCCTGATCATTTCGCATTCGAAGTAAGCACAAAAGCACGCTGCGGTGTGGAAGGATATGGATGCGGCAAACATAAGTCTTTGATAATTCGAGCCACACTTGTGCGTCCAGTGGCAGCGCAATCATGGTTCCCTGCACATCAAAATTCCGTCCAGAGGCGAAAAGATCGTCGTTCAACAGCCTGCTGATTGCAGGCTGTTCTTATTTTCAGCATATACATCAAGCGACCTAAGTCACAGAACGTCGCACCAGGTCGTGAGCAGACCGTGCGCGCACATCTTCAAGCGCACCAGCGGCGGATGATCTGATGAACGCGCTGCACGGTCTGCTCCACTGATGCGCTAATGGACTCCAAACTTTCGCCCGCGGCATAGCGCGCGCAGATCTGGTCGTTACGCTCGGTTTTGGCGATGTGCTTCTCCGTCACCGGGGATTGGGGTATCGGCTTGCCGGCGTAGAGCAGTTTCAGTAAGCGTTTTAAGGCGGAATCAAGATCGGGTAAAGGTGTAGCCCCAACCCCCGTTGGGGCTACACCTTTACCCGTACTCGAAAATGTAACAACCTCATTACTATCCTCATTATCTACGCGGAAGTCGGCATTTAAGCTACCGCAAACCGGAAGCGTTGCTAATGCGAGGCACGTTTGCGCGTCCGAGGCGCCAAATCCATTTCAGGGGTGGAAGAGATCACATCCTGAGTGAATCCCTCGATCTATCACGGTGAGTTTTTTGTTGTTCTGGAACGTTAAGCAGCCTGCGGATGTATCAAGCGCAATTATCAAC
>JBGSRB010000106.1:0-12954 GCA_041737735.1 Anaerolineae bacterium
TCGGCGCGCGCCGTGATGCCCGCTTCAAGCTGCGCGCGTTCGGTGGCATCTTCCACCAACAGCACCGCGCCGCGCGTGCCTTCCGCGGCGCGCAAAGGATACAGGTAGAAGTTCTGCACCATTTCGCGCGTGCCTTCGCGCAGCGGTTGATTGATGAACTCGCGCGGGCTGCCGCCGTCCAGAATTTCGACCAGCGGCGTCGCCAGCAGTTCGCGCAGCGCGGGCAGCACCTCGAACACATCGCGCCGTTCAACGTTGGTGCTTAGCCCCGTGCGGCGGCGCATGTAATCGTTGATGGTGATGATGCGTCCGCTGCGATCCAGCACGATGATGCCCTGCTGAATTGAATCGACCACCGACTCAGTGAACAAGCGCAGATTGACCGCTTGATTGAACAAGCGCGCGTTTTGCACCGCGACCGCCGTCAAGTTAGCGATGCGCTTGATCAGCGGGCGGAACTCGCTAAAGCCATAGGCGTTTTCGCGGTCGCTGCCAATGTGCAGCGCGCCCAACACCAACCCGCCCGTCACCAATGGCACGATCAATGCAGTGCGTTCGCCCGCTTCGCGCCATTCGTTCAGATCATCAAGCTCGTCCACTTCGGGATCGTCGGCATAGTAGAGGTAATCAATACCGCTTTCAAAGGTGCGCCCCATGCCTGTGCGCGTCAGCGTGGCGCGGCGATCGCGCGTGGTGTTGATCCCGCCGTCCTCCAGCACAGTCACGCGGATGATGTCGAAACCCTGCTGTTCCGGGTCGAGCAGCGCCACATGCAGCCGCGCGAACGGCAGCAGACGCAGCACACCCTGCGCCACCGATTCAACGATCTCGGCGGTGTCCAGCGTGCTGGCGATGGCTTCCAACACTTCGTTCAAACGCGCCTGCTGTTCGGCGCTGCGCGCGACGTTGGTATACAGGCGGTTGTTCTCGATGGTCGCGGCGGCTTGATGCGCGAAAATTTCGAGAATTTCGATCTTGCTGCGATCCGGTCGCTTGCTGTCAAACGGTCGATCCAGACTCATCACGCCCAGTAAGCCGCCGCTCGCGCTCATCAACGGGACGATCAGCAGATCGCCATCATGCCAATCGTCGCGCCCGCGCGGGTGCATCGTCCGTGTGACGGCGAAGCCCGCTGACAGCGTATCGATGCCATCGACATACCAATCCGACACCTTGTTGAAGGGTAGGAAGTACGACTCGCTGATCTGAAAGTCACTTTTCTCGAACAACGCATTCAGCGCGTCGAGCGGCATCGATTGCTGCTTGCGCGTTTCAAACGCATCAACGGGTAAACCCGCCTGCGTCACGCGGATCAGCGCGCGGTCGCCGTCGGGCAGGTCATCGACCATCAGCATCATCACGATGTCAAAGCCGATGCTTTGCTGCACGCTGTATGCCAGCGCTTCGAGCATCGACGTGGTATCAACGTTGGTTTGCAGCAGTTGACCCAGTTCAAAAATCTGATTCAACTGTTCAACGCGGCGCGACAAACGATCGCTGCGTTCTTGATTTTCCATATAGAGCGTGTAATTGGCATAGCTGACCGACGCCTTCGATGCCAACGTTTCGACGAACTGTGCCGCGCGCGCGTCGAACTGGTGCGGCTGGCTGTGATACAGGTGCAGCACGCCAACGATGCGATCCTCAAAGGTGAAAGCGACGGCAAGCGCGCTGCGCGCTGTGGTTGGGTGCGCTTGATGTTCGCTGTTTTGCGCGTAATCTTCGACCACCAGCGCCAACGCACCCGCACGCATGGCGGCAAGCTCGAGTGAAGTCAAGCCGTCGATGTTGAGGCGTTCGCCCAAGCGCCGTTCGACGCGCGGCTGATCGGGCGCACGCCACTGGTCAACGGGTAACACCAGCGCCACGCTGCTGCCTTCGGCTTCCGTAGCGCGCACGGCTTCATGCCGAATCACATCCAGCACGCGATCGAGATCGAGCGTGACCGCCAACTCGCTGCTGACACGCGCGATGGCGTCGAGTTCTTCCATGCGGCGGCGCAGGTTCTCGCCCGTCGCTTCCGTCAAGCGGATGCGGTCGAGCGCGGAGGCGATGTGAATGGCAATCGCCTGCATCTTCAGCACGTCATCGTCGCCATACGGCGGATCGACGCGATTGATCACGCCCAACTCACCCAGCGACTGATCACCCACCACCAGCGGGATCATGCACACGCTGGTTATATTGACGGCGGCTTCAATCGGACGATAGACCTCTAACACGCGCTTATCGTTGGGCAAGTCGTTACTGTAGAACGCGCGCCGGCTGATCGACACGCTGTACTCGAAACCTTTGGTGTAGGTGTCGATGATGAAACGCTCAGGAATTTCAAAGCCGAAGGTGTTGCGCGGCTCGGTGATCAGCCCGCCCGTTTGCGGGTCAAGCAGGTTGACGAACGCGCCCTTGCTGTTGGTCAGCAGCGCCACCTGCTGCAGCGCTGCGCCGAAGTCATCCTCCGCGCTCATGATCGCGCCGGAATATTCCGCCACTGTCCGCAAGCCTTCGGCTTCTTCGGCGCGGGCGCGCACTTCGCGGAACAAGCGCGAGTTTTCGATCAGCGAACCGACTTGCGCGGCGAAGATCGTCAGCAGGCGCGCATCGGCGTCGCTGAACTCGCTGCCATCCCGTTTATTCGCCACTTGCAGCGCGCCCAAGCGCTGACCGCCCGATGTCAGCGGCACGATCAAGGTTTGGCGAATGTTGACCAGCGCGACAAAATCCGCCCAACCAGACCCATACACGATTTTGTCGGCGGGCGCGTTATTGGTGAACCAATAATCTTCTTCGCGCCAGAGTTGTTCCATGGCGCTGTCGGGTGTGACATCGATCTGATAGAAGCGCAGCGCGTCATCGTGCAAGCCATAGAACGGCGTTTGCGCGCGCAGTTGATGCTGTAACGGCTCGTGGAACAACACGCCGCACACTTCCACGTTCATCAAACGCGCCAAGCGTTCGTTGACGTTGGCGAATAATTCATCGCCGCGACCGAGCGCGCCGAACGCCTGCGCGATCTCTTGCAAGCCTTCCATTTCCGTGTTGCGCGCGCGTTCGCGTTCGGTCAAGCGCATATCTTCGACCAGCGTCGCCGCCTGCGCCGATAACAAGCGCAAATTCTGCACGTCGCGTTCGGTAAAGCCACCGACCGCGCGCTTGTTGCACACTTGGATCATGCCCACGCGCCGCCCGCCGACGAGCAGCGGCATCAACAGAGTGTTGCGCACGCCCGCCGCGTTAACCAACAGCGAAAGGTTGAGTGCGTCGGCTAACGGTTCGTCAGTGGCATCAACCGAAATCCATTGCTCGCGCTGCATGAAAATCTCGCGCGCTTGGCTGCCAGCTGGCACGGGAATGGTGTAATTCCGCACGACCTGCACAGGCAGCCCTTGAAACGGTGGCTGCGCGGTGAGGCGCTGACGCTGTTCGTCATAGACCAGCACGCCGCACATCTCGACATCGAGCAAGCGCGCGATGCGGGTGTTGAGCGCGGCGAACACCGCTTCCGGGTCGGACTCGACCGCGTCGAGTTCACGCTGAAGCATGGCGAAATCTTCGACGCGGCGCGCTTGATCGCCGTACAACTGCGCGTTGTAGATCGCCGTCGTCACCTGTTTTTCGACCGCTTGCAGCAGCGCCAGATCTGTTTGCGTGAATGTGCGCGCGGCGGCAAATTCCAACGTGCCGATCACCTCGCTGTTGAGCAGCAGCGGCACGCCGATATAACTTTTGAACGTGGGGAAATCGAGCAGCGCGCGCGGCTGCGCCGGATCGGTCTTGTCATCGACCAACACGGGCTGTCCATAGTGCGCGATGAAACCCGTGATGCCGCTGACCTGTTCAGCGCTGGCGGCATAACCGCCGCCGACCTCAACCAAGCGCAGCACATAGGCGGTATCGCCCACCCACCCGCGCGGGATCAACGTCGTGCGCGTGTCGTCCCACAGCGTGATCTCGCCTGCGTCGGCGGGCAGACTGCGCCGGATGATCTCCAACAGAGTTTGCAGGGTGGGCGCGAGTCCGAGCGAGACATTGACCGTCGCGCCGATCTCGTTGATCACGCGGATCGCCTTCGCCAAGTCGAGTGTAGCACCGCCGCCCGCGCGCAGATCGCGCAGAATGACGACGACTCGTTCTTCGCCATCGGCGTTGACGCGGTGCGAAGTCGCTTCGACCCAACGCTGATTCAGTTGAAACGACGCTTGGGCTTCGCGCGTGAATAAGTTGAGGAACGTATCGGCGGGATCAGCACAGCGCGCCGCGCCTTCCAGCGTGACGACTTCTTGCTCAAGCCATTGATGAATGACTTCATTCGCGTGCAGCAAGCGCCCGTTGGCGTTGGCGATCAGCAGCGCATCGCCGGGCGCGATCAAAGGCATGTCGGGCAATAAATCGCTGAGATCGGGCGCATTGAGCAGCGCACCGCGCTGGCGCGACCACAAATACAGCCACAGCAGCACCACCACTGCACCCGCAAAGAGGATGATTGCTAAATTCATCGCGCCATTCTCCCGCGCCATTTACAACGAACGGCAAGCCCTTGCCCGCCGCTGCTGTTCTCTACCAACTGGTGAGCAAATTTGCGCTGCCTGTGTCTTGTCCGCTTAAACCGCGCCGCCGATCTTCGGCAGCCAGCTCGGTGATCTCGCGGATGTCGGAAAATTGATGTGTGCGCGTGGACACCGAACCCGCGGACAGCGACATGAGCGCCGCTTGGCGTTCGCCGTAGGTGTTATCCGGCACGAGAATGTAACCGCGTTCGCGGTCAATGAACGAGTAATGCTGTTTCACGCGCTCGTTGAACAAGTCAATGATGCGCGTTTTCATGCGGTCGGCGTCTTCAGCGTGCGTGATCATAATGAAGTTGTCGCGTCCGGGATGCCCCGCGTAATCATCGGGCGTGCCGAGTTCGTCGATCACTTCGCCGATCAGCACCGCCATAAAGCGGATCACTTCATCGCCCGCCACGAACCCATACACATCGGTGAACGAGTCGAATTGGTTGATCTTCACGTCGAGATACGCCCATTGTTTAGCGCTGTGCATCAGCGTGCGCAGGTGATCTTCGATCAAGCGTCCGGTCGGCAGGTTCGACTTCGAGTCGATCTGCGTTTGGCGGTTCGCCGCGCTGATCGCGTTCTGCACGCGTAGCTTGAGTTCTTCAATGTCGAACGGCTTGGTGATGTAATCGTCCGCGCCCAGTTCCAAGCCTTGAATCTTGTCGCTGCGCTCATCTTTCTGGGTGAGGAAGATGATCGGAATGTGGCTGGTGCGCGTGGTGGTGCGTAATTCGCGGCACACATCATAGCCGTTCATGTCCGGCAGCATGATGTCCAGCACGATCAGGTTGGGAAGCTGCTTGCGCGTCATGGTCAGCGCATCATTCCCACGCGGGGCAACCTGCACCTCATAGCCCTGCCCGGTGAAATAGATTCGCAGCATATTTGAGATGTCGAAGTCGTCTTCGACGACCAGAATCCGCCCTTTAGTCATGCTCACAAGCCCCTTATGATCCCCAATCCGTCAGCGCCGGGGTAAATCGATGATGTGCGCGCGGCTGCACGCATCTGGTATCGCTTAACTATACATGATCTCGCCCGCTTCACGCCAACATCCTAGCGCTGCTTATAAGCGTTCCGCGATGCTTTTCGCCTGCATGAAGTGCAGCAGATAATCGGGCGCGCCCGCTTTGCTATCCGTGCCGCTCATGTTGAAGCCGCCGAACGGATGCACGCCGACCAGCGCGCCCGTACATTTGCGATTGAGATACAAATTGCCCACGTGATACTCACGCCGCGCGCGTTCCAGCCGGGCGCGCACATTGCTGTAGACCGCGCCAGTCAAGCCGTAATCCGTGCCGTTGGCGATGGCAAGCGCATCGTCGAAATCGCTTGCGCGCAGCAGCGCCAGCATGGGACCGAAAATTTCCTCTTGCGCGATGCGCGCATCCCGCTTCACTTCGCCGTAGATCGACGGCTGAAGGAAGTAGCCGCCCTCGGGATTATCCATCGGCGCGCCGCCGAACAGCAGCTTGCCTTCCTGCGAACCAAGTTCGAGATAATCGCTGATCTTGCGGAAGGCGTCGGCGTCGATCACGGGACCCAAGTCGATCTCGGCGGATTGATCAGGCGCGCCGATGGTCAGCTTGGCGGTCAGTTCGACCACGCGCGCCGCGACTTGATCGTAAATCGAGTCGACGAGGATCGCGCGGCTGCCCGCCGAGCATTTTTGTCCCTGAAAGCCGAACGCCGCCGCCACCACACCCGCCGCCGCCGCTTCGAGATCGGCGGTTTCATCGACGAGGATCGCATCCTTGCCGCCCATCTCCAGAATGGCGCGCTTGAGCCACTTTTGACCCGGCTGCACAATGGCTGACTTGGCGTGAATTTCGACGCCGACCGCGCGCGATCCCGTGAATGAGATGAAGCGCGTTTGCGGATGCTCGACCATGCGCCCGCCCACAACCGCGCCATCGCCCGTGAGGAAATTCAGCACGCCGCGCGGAATGTCGGCATTCCATAACAATTCGCAGAATGCCCACGCGATCCACGGGCTTTGCTCAGCGGGCTTTAGCACCACGGTATTGCCCGCCACCAGCGCGGCGGTGGTCATGCCCGCCATGATCGCCAGCGGAAAATTCCACGGGGGGATGATCGCGCCTACGCCCAACGGGATGTACACAAGCTGAAGTTGTTCCGGCGGGTTAGGCGTTAGCTGGTGCGACGCATCCGCCAAACGCACGGCGTGGCGCGCATAGTAATCGAGAAAGTCGATCGCTTCGGCAGTGTCGGCGTCGGCTTCCGCCCAACTTTTGCCGACTTCCAGCACCATGATCGCGCTGAACTCGTGCTTACGCCGACGCAGATCGGCGGCGGCGCGCAGCAGATAACGCGCGCGTTCCGCGACTGGCACATATTGCCACGACTCGAACGCGCGCGCGGCGGCGCTGACCGCCTGATCAACATGACTCGCGTCGCCATCCGCGAACTGTGCCAACGTTTCCTGGGGGCGCGCCGGATTGATCGTGGCGAACGTGCGATCCAGTTCGACGCGCGCGCCGTCGATCAACAGGGGATAGCTGGTGCCAATGCGCCGCTTGACCAGTTCCAGCGCACGGGCGAACGCGGCGCGTTCCGGTTCGCGTGTGAAATCGGTCAGCGGTTCGTTGCGAAAGGGAGGCAGCATAGGGTGTTATCTCCTCAAAAAGAGTCAAGAATGAATATTTCTTCACAAAAAATTCACGTAATTCACAATTATTTCACGCACAAGTAAACCAAAGTGTGGTTAAATATAACTAAGGAAACATGGTGCTGTAATGAAGTTTCACAACATTGCGGGCTGGGTGACCAACACTGACGCACATCATCGCCATCATCGCACCCCATTGCCGCACATCGCACGCCGTTGCTGCCGCCCTTGCATCGTACTCGCATCGCTGACACACTGACGACGCATCGCACATCGAAGCCCAACGACGCCTACGCGGTCACCCATTCCGCAATGCGGTGAAACTGTTCCACCATCGACACGCGACATTGAAGCAGCAGTTCAACTGCAACATGTTCTCCAGTCACAGAACGAACAGCCTAAACCGCTGTTCGTTCTGATTCCGGCTTATAAAACCAAGCGTCCGGTTGCCAGCAGCAGCGCCGCGCCCAATGCCGTGACCGTGAGGAACAAAAACAGCGTGAGGAACATGCGCTCGACCGCCGTCATGCCCAAGAATTGACGTTCCTCAATGCCATCGTCAAAGGTGAACGAATCAACTTCGGCATCCGAGTCGTCGCTGTTGTCAATTGTTCTCCGCAGATCGTCTAGGTTCATGATCCCCCCTCTTTCTGAAAGCCGCCCGTGTCGCGTTTGTGCCTCTACTTTAGCACGACTCTAACTCACCCGCTTCCAATCAGCGCCCACCAAGCGAAACACGATCTCGCCTTCGGATGTGACCGCGCGCAGTGTGGGCGCGCCCGTTTCATCCAACGCGCGCAGCACCGAGATCACCAAGGTCGCGCGGTTGACTTCCGCCAGACGGAAGCGCGTTTCAGCATTGGCGCGCGCCAGCGGATTCTCCAGATCGTACAAGTTGGCGAACGCGGCGTAATCTTCGCGCTCGATCAACTGATTTTCGAGCGTCAGCCGCCACGTCAGAAAGTCGCGCCAATCGACGCGCACAACATCGAGGCGCTCACTCGTGACCGCCGTCAGCACATCAATGCCGCTGGTCGGCGTCAGCCCATTGATCAAGCGCCCGACCGCTGCCGCACCGTATTCATTCGCCAAGCTGGTGATCAGGTGCGAGTTCGTGGCAGCGCCCGCGAAGCGCTCGACCAACCATGACGCCACCGCCTGCCGCAGATAATACGCATCGGCGGGATATTCTGGCGTGAGCGTCGCCAGCAGCCGATCCGCGATCAGCGTGGCGATCTCCAAGCGCGCGCTTGGCTCAAATAGCTGATCAACCCGCGCCGCCCCTGTGTAGGGTGAAGGAACAATCAGCACGTTGGGATCAAGCGGCGACCAGCCGATCTCCGCACTCGGATCGGGGACAATATCAAGCGTGAACGCGGGAAACGCGCATATGCCGACCTGCTCACACGCGAACGCGCGCCATGTTTCGAGCGCGTCCGCCAGTTCGCGGGCTAAGGCTGCATCCAGCTCGCGGTAGCGCACGTTGATCGGCGAGTCGCCGCGCGTGATCGTCTGGTTCGCGCCCCAGAAAGTGTAATCGGGCGGAACATGCCGCCAGCCATCCTCATAACGCCAGTAATTCCACACGCGCGCATACGGCACATTGCTGACAATTTCCTGCACGACGACGCGCCCACGCAGACCATCAATCGCGACATCCAGCACCGTGCCGGTCAGGTTGAGGTCTTGCGTTTGCTTGAGCGTTTGCACCTGCGCGAAATACGCGCCTTGCGTTTGATACCACTCATCGGCGGCGCTGCGTTGAAGCGCTATAAACGTGGTTTGATCACCCACGCGCAGGGCGGCGACTTCCGCGGCAACGGTATCACGTAAGCGCTGCTCGATCTGAAAATCGACTTGACGCAGGCGCATCGCCAGCGCGCCGATCACGCCGCCGATCACCGTGAATAGCAGCACCAGCACCAGCAGAAAACGCAGTCGTGCGCGCCGTCGCCGCCGTCGGGTTTCGGCATCTTCTCCGGCGGTGGCATGGCGACGAGACTGCTCGGCTTCAATTTCCCATTCGAGTTTAATGCTCATCAGGTGTTGAATTTTGCCCGATCACTCAAGACTGCCACCGAACATTTTATTGGCGCGCGTCTGCATGACCAATTTGTCTAAGCGCTTGGTGAACTCGACCGGATTACGCCGCTGCTCTTCGACATAGCCCACGCGGACGCGCTGATACAGTTCAGGGAACGCCTGAAAGTTGCGCCACGTCTCGTCGTCGGCTTGCAGCGCCGCCCGAATATCCGGCGCGATGCTGAACAACGACGGATCGAGATCGGGCAGCACGGCATACCCCGCGTCGGTCATCAAGCCTTGCGCGATCAAGCGGCGCGCGCGTTCTTTGTTCAGTTCCGTCCAATTTCCTCGCGGGCGGCGCGGTGTGAAGCGCTGCGCTTTGCGTTCGGCATCGTAGGACTTAGCGATGCCGTCGATCCAACCGAAGCACAAAGCTTCTAGCACCGAATCCACATAACTGACCGTCGGTTTGCCCGCCGCCTTGTTATAGGTCAGCAACCAAATTTCCGCTTTTACGGTGTGATGCTCGCTCAGCCACGCGCGCCACGCGGCGCGATCAAGGGCATAGAACGTCTCGGTGATGTTCATGGGCGGCACAGCGTTAATCCCCGGCGGTGGGCTGCGGTGCAACGGTAGCGGCGGCGTCAGGTTGCTCTTCAACCGCCAGATTTTCCGACACCAGCACGCGCTTGAACGCGGCAATCGCCACTTCGATCATGCTCAGATCGGGCTGGCGCGTGGTCAGGTGTTGCAGCGCCAAATTGGGGATGATGATGATCCGCACAAGCGGGTTGTGCAGGTTGCGCGCCGTAAAACGGATCACCTCGTAGGCGATGCCCGCGATCACCGGAATCAGCACCACGCGCGACAGCACCAGCAGCAGAAACGGCGGACGCCCCAACAGCGAGAACACCAGCACGCTGACGAACATCAACGTGAGCAGGAACGCCGTCCCGCAGCGCGGATGCTCAATCGGGAAGGTGGCGACCACTTCGGGCGTCAGTTCCGCGCCCGCTTCATAAGCATTGATCGTCTTGTGTTCCGCGCCATGATAACCGAACAAACGGCGCACATCTTCCAAGCGCCCGATCAGCCACATATAGCCGATGATCATCGTCAGTTGGATCACGCCTTCGATCAGGTTGACCAGCAGCGATTGTCCTTGCAAACCGAGCAAACTTTCGATGCCCGTCGCCGCCGTCGTCGGCAGCAGGAAAAACAAGCCGACGCCCAACGCCAGCGAGACGATCAGCGTGCCGTAGCCCAAGGGTCCGTTGAAGGTCGATTTTGCATCGGGCTGACCTTCTTCTTCGAGCGCAACATCAGCCGACCACATCAGCGCGCGCGTGCCTAAGCCAAGCGCATCCCACAAGCCAACCAAACCGCGCAAAAAGGGCGTCTTGGCGATGCGTCCGCGATAGAGCGCCGCGTTCAACGGCTGCTCGTGAATGATGATCTCGCCCTGCGGGTTGCGCACCGCGACCGCGAATTTATGCGCGCCGCGCATCATCACGCCCTCGATCACCGCCTGCCCGCCATATGAAAACTGGATTGGTGCGCTTTCGTTTTCCGCCATGCTTATCGATCCTATTCTCTCTACTCGAAACTCAGCGGCAGGCTATCTTGAGCGCCGCCATCGGTCAAATCGAACCAGTTCGCGCCCGCGTCCGCCGTGATCACCAGCGGCAACCCACCGACCGGACAGCCATCCACGCGATTGCACACCGCGCCTGATAAAACAAAGGTCTGGTCAGACGCCAGCGCTTCATTGTTGACGATGTTACCATACACATCATAGATTACGGCAGCGCGTAATTCCGTCGCGCGGATCAGCGCGGGCTGCACTGTGCGCGCCCACACGATCAGCGATGCGCGTCCGTCAGCATGAGTCAGCCGCACGGCGTACACACGATCCGTCAGCGCGCGTTCGGCGGCGGTCACATCACTAAAGTGATCGATCACGAAGCGCCAAGCGTCAAACGCCGGACGCTGTGTTTCGTCCACACGGATCAAGCCAAACGACTCCGCGCCGGGGGGCAAGTTCCAGTCATACAGCTTATACACGCCCACATGATCCGCGCCCGCCGCCAGCGCTAACGCCATCCCCTGCACCAGAAACGCCGCCTGCTGATCAAGGCTGATCTGCCAGTTGGGGCGCTCGACCAACCAATTGGGATCGAGATTGGGCGATGCGTTGGTTTCCCCGACCCAGATTTCGGTGTCGTCTAACCCGTGATTCGCCAGCAGATCACGGTAAGCGCGCGTGATCGTGTAGACGGTTTCGACCTGAAAATACACGTGCAGCGTGATCGCGTCGAAGTAGAAGCCATGCGCCGCCGCTTCGGGATCGTTGGCGAGATATTCGAGCAGGCGATCCGTGTACAGGCGGCGATCCTGTTCGATGTCGTGCCAGTAAGTCACGCCCGCGAGATGAATCCGTGCGTCGGGGTTGCCCGCCCGCGCCGCGTGATACGCCACACGCAGCAGATCGGCGTAATCTTCGAGCGTTCCGCCGAACTCGTAGCCATACGTCCCCGCGTCGATGTCCGGCTCATTCCAGATGATGAAACGGCGCACACCCAACGGCGCGTAGTATTCCGCCGCACGCCGCATAAATGCGCCCCACAGATTCGCGGGATCATCAATGGGCAGGTCAAGCCCGCGCGGAACGCCGATGCCCGCCATGCCATCCGTTGCCCATGCCGGCGTGTTCTTGACCACGGCGATCACCTCGCGGTCGCAGTCTTGGGCGGCGCGTAACCAGCGCTCATCGACGTTGAGCGTGTTCCAGTCTTCGGGCGATTCGGGTTGATGCTGACTCCAATCGAAGATGATGCGTTCCCACCCCGCGCCCAGTTCGCACGCGGCATCGGGCAACCAGAAGGCTTCGATCACGCCGAAGGGCGGCGTATCAGCGGGTGCATCCTGCGCGTGGGCGGGTGTGGTGATGAAGAACATAAGCAAAGCCAAGATGACCCCACCCCGTGCGAACTTCGTTCGCCCACCCGTCCCCGTTAGCTTGCGCTTGCCTATGGCAACATTCGGGGAGGGGGATAAAAGCGACGCCAACAGTTCCCCTCTCCGAATTCGGGGAGGGGTTAGGGGTGGGGTGCTTTTAATCTTCCGCAAGGCGCATATCCTGTACATTCATCTGCGCGGTTCGCATCCCGTTCCACTCGTTGACTTCGAGATTGTACGCCACATCCACGCGCGTCGATCCGTTGAGCGCGTTCAGGCGTCCGCGCCACTCGCCCATGTTAAAAGCGATGGCGTCGATGTTGGGCGCGTCGTAACCCGCCAGTTTGAGCTTGAGATGATTTTCATCACGCCCGACGCCGCGCGCTTCTAACACTTTCAGTCCGCGTGTGATGAACACGGGCGGCGGATTTTCGTGTCCGGTCGGTTCGAGCGTGAACAGCGATTCGGCGGTCACGAGCGTCACCTGATCGGCGCGCAGTTCTAGATCAACCGTGAGCGTGGGCGCGAGGGATTGCCCCTCCAGCGCCGCGCGCGCCAGATCGATCAGTTGGTCGCGCAGCGCGGGGATGTTCTCGTTCAGCACGGTGAATCCGGCGGCTTGCGCGTGTCCGCCGTGCCGCACCAGCAGCGCCGCGCATTGATCGAGCGCGCGCGTGATGTCGAACTGCGGAATGCTGCGGCAGGAGGCGCGGCTTTCGGTTGCGCCATATTCCATAACCACCGATGGGCGGAAAAATTCTTCGGTCAAGCGCCCCGCCACCAAGCCGA
>JBGSRB010000016.1:0-3547 GCA_041737735.1 Anaerolineae bacterium
AGTGGAAACGATCCTTATGCACATTGTGCGCGGGACGGGGATCGGCGGTTTGCGCGGGATGGATGACATCATGCCGCTGCCCGATCATCCGCGCATCAGGTTAGTGCGCCCGCTGCTGAGTGTCACTCGCGCTCAGATTGATGCTTACTGCGCTGAACAGGGCATCATCCCGCGCCATGATGCCACTAATGACGACACGCGCTATACGCGCAATCGCCTGCGTCATGAGGTGCTGCCCCTGCTGCGTCAGATCAACCCGCAAGTGGACGCCGCGCTGCTGCGTCTAAGCGCGATTGCCACGGTTGATGATGCCGCGCTGGAAAGGTTGCTGCACCAAGTGATCCGTCCTGCGGGCGATCAGGTGCGGCGCGAACAGGGACGCTATCGCATCGCTCGCGCGTGGTTCGCTCACTTGGATTTAGCCTTACAGCGGCGCGTGTTCCCGTGGGTCAACGTGATGCTTGAGCGTGAGCCGCCCGCGTTTGAGCGCATCGAAGCAGCGATCACGGCGGCGCAGCAAGGGGTGGTCGGCACCGTGATCGAGCTGGGACAGGGGCTAAGTCTGAGTGTCGATTACCACGATTTGATCATCGCACGGGCTGATGCGCCGCCGCTAAATATCAATTGGGGCGTGCTAGGCGAGATCGTCGTCACGCCCCCATGTGCGGTTGTTTTAGGCGATCAACGGCTGATCATCGCGCGTGATCCGCTGCAACCCACACACGCACGCTTGATCATCGCGCCCGATGCGCGCGTGACGATCCGCCAGCGCCAGCGTGGGGATCGGTTCGCGCCGTTGGGCATGGGCGGTCATACGCAGAAAGTCGCTGAATGGATGGTCAATCACAAAGTGCCTGCCGCGCTGCGCGATCACGTGCCACTGCTGATCGTGAATGACGCCATCGCCGCGATTTGCTGGGGCGATCAGTGGGCGATCAGCGAACATGTGCGCGTGCCTGAGGGAACCGCACCGATATTTCATGCTCAATTTATGAAGAATTTCTGAATTTTCCGCAAAATGCGTAAGTGGAACGCTATGTGAAGTTGCGAAAACACTACTCTTGGGTATCCTTAAGAAACGATAAGTCTAACCATGAAAATTACGTGTCTGCGCCCATGTTTGACAACACTGTTGATCCTTCGTATGTCCTCGTCGTCGATGATGAAACGGCGATTCGTTATTCGGTGAGCAAAACCCTCCAAAAAGTGGGTTATCAAGTGCGCGAAGCCGCCAGCGGCGAAGAAGCGCTGCTGATGCTCAACGGTGATCCGTTCGAAGTGGTGCTGACCGATATTCGGATGCCTTCAGGCTTAGATGGCGTCGAATTGGTGCGGCGCATCAAAGACAAACAGCCCGACATGATCGTCATTTTGATGACGGGCTATCCCACGTTAGACACGGCGGTTGAGGCGCTGCGTTTAGGCGCGCACGATTATTTGATCAAACCTTCGACCAGCTATGATATTCGCGCCAGCGTCGCCAAAGGCATCGAACGCGCGCGCAATCTCAAACGTCGGCGCGCGCTGCTGGACGCCATTCGCAGTAATGTCTATGAGCTGGCGCACGCGCCGGAATATGAAAATGATGCAGACCAACGTGATGCGGATGATGAATTAGCGCTGCATCACGAATTGAGCGCACCTTCCCCGCATACTTTCGGCTTGATGCACGAGGCAACTTTCGGCAGCGTGATGACGTTGGGGCCGCTTACGATTTACCCCGGTCGCTATCAAATTTCGGTGCATGACCAGCCGATTGATCTCACGCCGACCGAGTTCGACCTGCTGCTGTATCTGGCGGCGCATCGCGGACGGGTGGTATCATGCCATGAACTCGTGCGCGAAGTGCGCGGTTACAGCGTCGATGAGGCGGAAGCCCGCGAGGTGATTCGCCCGCATGTGAGCAACTTGCGCCGTAAGCTGAAAGAGGCTGAGCAAGAAGCCGATGTGATCGTCAACGTGCGCGGGATCGGCTATCGGTTGAGTGAGCGAGTCGATTAACTATTGAAGCATACAAAAATTGTAGACACAACACGGGCAGGGGTTTGGCGCACTAAACCCCTGCAACGATTCATGATGGCGGCACTGTGCGCACTGCTGATCATTACCCCACTCCACGCGCAGGAAACCCCCACCGAAATTGATATTGATACGATCATTGCGGGCATGTCGCTGGAGCAGCGCGTCGCGCAGATGTTCATGGTCACGCTGCACGGTTCGGTGATGACGGAGCAAGGCGCGCGGCATCTGCGCGAGTGGCAGCCGGGCGGCATCGTGCTGTTTACCGATAACATGGGTAATCCAGCGGCGATGACGCGGCTCACTAATGCCTACCAGCAGACGATTCTTGACGCGGGCGGCGTGCCGCTGCTGATCAGCACCGATCAAGAGGGCGGAGTTGTCACCCGCTTGACCGACGGTTTCACCATGTTTCCCACGCCGCTGCTGTTGGGCGCGGCAGGCGCGGAAATGTCCCTGCGCGCAGGGGCTGCCACCGCCACCGAACTGAGCGCCGTCGGCATCAACATGAATCTCGCGCCTGTCGCGGATCTCGAAACTTACGCGCAAAACCCGATCATCGCGCGCCGTTCGTTCGGCAATGATCCTGACTTGACGGGCGAAGTGATCGCCGCGTATGTCCGTGGCACGCAGTCGATGGGCGTGCTGGCGACGGCGAAGCATTTCCCCGGTCATGGCGACACACGTGAAGACTCACATGGCACGCTGCCGATTCTCGATCTGACGCGCGAACGACTCGATGCGGTCGAACTCGCGCCCTTCCGCGCTGCCATCGAAGCCGATGTCGCGGCGATCATGGTGTCGCACATCTGGTTTCGCCAGATCGATCCCACGCCGCGTATGCCCGCGTCGCTGTCGCGTGTGTTCGTGACCGACATTCTGCGCGGCGATCTGGGTTATGACGGCTTAATTATGACCGACGCCATGGACATGAACGCCGTCGATCTGGAATACAACTTCCACGACGCCCTCGTGATGGCGGTTCACGCGGGTGTTGATCTGCTGGCGATGGGTCCCAGCGTGGGGCAGCCCGTGTTTGAAGCCGCCATGCAGCGCGTGGTCGATGAAGTGCGCGCGGGTAATATCAGCGAAGCACGCATTAACGAGTCGGTGCGGCGCATTCTGGCAACCAAGCAGACCTATGATCTGTTCACGTGGCAGCCGCTTGATCCGGCAGGGGCGGCGGCGCGTGTCAATCTCGACGCGCACGCCGATCTCTTCACGGAATTGTATAACGCGGGCGTGACGGTGGCGTATGATCGCAATAATCTCGTGCCGATCCCGCCGGATCGCTCGGTGGCGATCATTTTTCTGGCGACACGTTATCAGATTCAGCACGATTGCTCGACCTATCGCCCCGATATTCGCTGGGTGGGGGTGGGCGATAACCCCGACGCTGAACAGATCGCGTGGGCGGTGGAAGCCGCTAACAGCAGCGATATCGCCGTCGTGTGTACGCAGAACGCGATCAGCAACCCCTATCAACAGGCGTTGGTCAACGCGCTGCCACCGTAAAAAACAGTCTCGG
>JBGSRB010000218.1:0-5626 GCA_041737735.1 Anaerolineae bacterium
GTGCGCGCAGGCATGTGCGCCGTGCCGACGCGCGCAACCGTGGGGCGTTCGACCGGGCTGCCGATTGGCACAGCATGGTTTGTGTTTGACGAACCCGCGCCTGATGGCACCGGCATTGCGCCCTATACAGTGTGCGCTAAAACGGGGACGGCGCAAACGGGGCGTCCGGAGCCGCACGGCTGGTTTGTGGCGTATGCCCCTGCTGACGAGCCGCAGATCGCGGTGGCGGTGATGATCGAACACTCGCGCGAAGGATCAGAAACCGCCGCGCCGATTGTGCGCCGCATCTTGGACGCTTACTTCAACGCGCCGCAAGCGCCGTATCCGCGCTGGTGGTTCGAGAATGAGTATGTGCCGATGAACCCGATCCCCGGCGGGACGGGAGGCTGATCGATGCTGATTGTGCGCTGCGTCAACTGTGACGGCTTCGGCTGGATTGATGCGGATGATGATCCGCTGGAGGATGGCGGCGAAGTCGAGTGCCGCTGGTGCGGCGGGATTGGCTATGTTTATCGTGGGGATGATGGCATCGACCGTCGCATCCCTGAGAGTGATTATGACGCGCGCGCAGCCGAACTCGAAGCGCTGGAGATCGAACGCCTGCGCGAATTAGGCTACACAGGCACGGCGAAAAAACCGTGGGAACAGACGATCCGCCAAGGGACGCGCGGCGGCGCGAATCCGCATGATCGCGCCGAGGAATAAACAACCATAGGGGTAAACGTGGCGCATTCGCATCATCACGCGCATGAACACAGCTTGTCGGGCGATCTCAAGATTGCGTTTCTGCTCAATCTTGGGTTCACATTGTTTGAGATTGTCGGCGGATTGTTGACCAACAGCATGGCGATCTTGTCGGATGCGCTGCACGACTTTGGCGACAGTATTTCGCTCGGCTTGGCGTGGTATTTAGGGCGTGTGTCGGAAAAAGGCAGCAATCACAGTTATTCGTATGGGTATCGCCGCTTTTCCTTGCTGGGCGCATTTATCAACGCCGTCATTCTGATCGTGGGTTCGTTGTTCATCTTGTCCGAGGCGATCCCGCGCTTGTTCGCGCCTGAACCCTTTTCGGCGGGCGGCGTGGTGCTGCTGGCAGTGATCGGCGTGGTGGTCAATGGGGTGGCGGCGCTGCGTGTGCGCCGTCATGCGTCGCTCAATGCTGAGATGGTCGGCTGGCACCTGCTGGAAGATGTGCTAGGTTGGGCAGTGGTGTTGGCGGTGGGCGTGGTGGCGTTGTTCGTGGATGCGCCGATTCTCGATCCGCTGCTGTCGATCATGATCACCGTGTATATGCTGGTGAATGTGATCGCGCGGCTGCGCGCGGTGGTGGCGCTGTTTTTGCAGGCGGTGCCGCGTCATATTGATCTGGCGGCTATCAACACGGCACTCGAACAGGTGGCGGGTGTCGAAACCACCCATCATGTGCATGTGTGGTCGTTGGATGGCGAGCATAATGTACTGACCGCGCATGTGGTCGTGAGCTGCGAGTTGAGCAACAACGAGATCATCACGATTAAGCAGGCGTGCAATCAGGTGTTGGAAGGCTTCAACCTGCATCTTGAGCATGTGACGCTGGAGATCGAGTTTGCGGGTGGTGACTGCTCGATGCAGGCGGTTGTGGGCGCGCGCGAACTGGCGCACTAGCTGACGCTAAACAGCGCACGACCCCACCGTGAGCCGTCGGCGGGGTCGCTTGCGTGGAGGGGATGTACCTTGCGGACTACCTGTAACGCAAATAAGTATGTGCAGCGTTACCGTCCTTATGAATCTATTGTCACGCTTTTAGCGTTGGGTGGCTAGTGATGTTCGTCACATTTTGCGCGGCGATGTCATAGGTTTAGGGGTGCGGCAGGTGTGGACGCGAAAACCGACGTGCGCCATTTTTAAGGAAAACCGCGCGGGATGGTGTATCATAAAGGTGTGTATTTCGGTGTGCGGGATGAGGATCATTTAACGCTCGCGCACGCACAGCATCAGAGGAGGGCGCGTTTACAGCCCACGCGCACAGAGAAACGATGATCGACGACATACTTAACGAAGTGCGCCAGAAGATGCGCGCGACGGTTTCAGTGTTTGAGGAAGATTTACGCGGCATTCGCAGCGGTCGCGCCAGCACCGCGCTGGTCGACCGAATGCAGGTCGAATATTTTGGCTCGACGATGGAAATGCGCCAGATGGCGACGATCTCCACGCCTGAGCCGATGCAAATTTTGATCCGCCCCTATGATAAGGGTGCGGTCAAGGCGATTGAGAAGGCGATTCAAACCTCGGACTTGGGGATCAACCCGAATGTGGATGGCGAGAACATCCGCTTGAACATGCCGCCGTTGACGCGCGAACGTCGCCAAGACCTGATCAAATTCTTGCATCGCCGCACCGAAGACGCGCGCGTGGCGATCCGTAATGTGCGCCGTGGCGGTAATGACGACCTCAAAGAGTTTGAAAAAGAGAAGATGATCTCGGAAGATGAAGCGAAAAGCGGTCAGGAAGAAGTCCAGAAGATGACCGATAAGTTCATCGCCGAGCTAGAAGATATGGCGAAGCAAAAAGAGAAAGAAATCCTCGAAGCCTGAGGACTCACCAAGTGGGAGCAGGAATCATGGTTGCAGCACCGCGCGAAAGCACGACAACTTTCGCCCCAATTGAGCGCGTGCCTAAACATGTTGCCATCATCATGGATGGCAACGGACGTTGGGCGCAGGCGCGCGGCTTGCCCCGCACCGAGGGGCATCGGCAGGGGACGGAGAATCTGCGGCGCATTTTGCGGTCATGCGTCGATTTTGGTGTGGAAGTGCTGACGATCTACGCCTTCTCGACCGAGAACTGGTCGCGCCCGCCCGCCGAAGTGCGGATGCTGCTGCGGATTCTCGAAACGGTGATCGACCATGAACTACACGAACTGCACGAAAGCGGTGTACAACTTCGGCACATCGGGCGCTTGGATGGCATCAGCCCGATTTTGCAGCGTAAAATTCGTGAGGCGATGACGCTGACGCACGCGAACACGCGCCTCATTGTCAATATCGCCTTCAATTATGGCGGGCGCGATGAGATCGTCCATGCGGTGCGGCGGATTGTCGAAGAAGGCATCCCCGCCGATCAAATCGATGAAGCGCTGCTGAGCCGCTATATGTACACAGGTGATCTGCCTGATCCCGATTTGATCATCCGCACCAGTGGCGAACTGCGAGTCAGCAACTTCTTGATCTGGCAGGGCGCATATGCTGAATATTACGCCACGCCGACGTATTGGCCCGATTTTAACGAGCATGAATTGTATCAAGCCTTATCGGAATTCAGCCGGCGGCGGCGGCGCTTCGGCAAAACCGACGATCAGGTTGATGCGTGAAGCTCAAGCACGGCGCTAAGTTTGGGGCGTAACTTGTTACGTCCCGCCACCGGATCAAGCCCAACTCCGCGAGCCATATGATCAAGCACACACTCATTCGCCAGATCGAAGATGCCGCCATGAACGCGCTGCCCACCGCACGCGCCGTGTTGTACGACCAATGGGTCGTGCGCGTGGCGAACAGCGGAATGGGACATAATGATCCGCGTCGCGCTAATTCGGTGCATGTGGTGGGGGCGTCATCGCTGCCGCTGGCGGACAAACTCACGCGCGTTGAGGCGTTGTACTCCGAGGCTGGACTGGAAAGCATCTTCAAGATCACGCCGCTGGTGGATGAAGCGTTAAGCGCGGCGTTGGCAGCGCGCGGCTATCAACGCGATGAGTCGTCGATCACGTGGGTGCAAACACGCGATCTGACGGATTTTGTACCCGTGCCGACTTTGCATCGGGTCAGCGCTGAAGAACACATGAGTAATGCGTGGCTGGCGGCACAGATCAATGTGTGTGTGGAAACACGCGCGCGGTTAGAAGGGCTGCGCGGCTTGTGGCAGGAATTGAGCGTACCAGCGCGCTTTACGCGCATTCTGCGTGATGATCAGACGGCGGCGGTGGGGCTTGCCATCGCGGATGGTGCGTATCTTGGCTTGTTCGCCATCGCGGTTGATGCTTCGCTGCGGCGGCAGGGTTTCGGCGCGGCGCTGATCGGTGATCTGCTGGCGTGGGGACAGCAGCACGGCTGCACAACGGCTTATCTACAGGTCAGCGCGACGAATGAGGCGGCGCTGGCATTGTATGCGCGCAATGGTTTCACCGATGCGTACTTGTATTGGTATACGCACCGAGGGAATTTATAGCAGACGGGTTTCAATTTCGGTAAGCCATTTATTGAAATGGGTGCATTCTGTGCGTATGTGGTTCAGCCCGATAGCTTGAGCAATGATTGCGCCGTAAAGCACCTTGTTGTAGTTGGGCAGCATGTCCACAATGTGCTTTGATGGCGGCTTCGTTAAGTTGATGTGTTCGGGGGTGGGATAGCGCGTGCGGATGGCTTTCAAGTCACGCTGTGCGTGTTTACCCTCAGGAACATTGTGCGCGATTTCGTCGGTTTCAGCGAACAGCAGGGCTTCAAATTCGTACAAACTCAAATAGGGCAGAAATTTGGAATTAGACATGTCGTGTGCCATGCGTTCTTGGAGATAGACTGCCTGCTGTTGCCCCTCGTGCTTAATGCGATCATCCCAACCGGGCAGGCTGATCCAACGTAAGCCATAAAGATCAAACATTGGTGGTCACAAGGCTGAACTGGGGCTGCGCCAAGAGGTTATGCCACTGTTGGCGGGCGCTGTCATAAGTGATGTAACCGCCCTTGCGATGCCTGCCACCGGATAATGAAGTCGTGACAAGAATGGGCTGGAAGAAAATGTTGTGCTGCCAGTATTCGGGGCTGATCACCTGATTGATAAAATTCTGTTCAGTTTGCCCTTCGATTAGAACCGCCACACGGTGACTCACTTAGGCTGCCCCCATGCTTGCGGTTGCCCACCAATAACATTCTTTTCCCATAGTTCACCGAGTGTAAACTCTTCGAGCCATGTTTGTAGATCGTTGGGCTTCAGGCGTTCAAAGACTGATTGGTTGTCTTTGCGATCCACGACGATCACGTCTTCAGGATCGAATTGATTGATCAACGGCACGGATTGCGTGGAAACGATGATCTGCGTTTGACGGGCGGCGCTTTTCATCAGCGCGGCAAGCTGTGTGATAGCAAAAGGGTGCAAACCGAGTTCAGGTTCATCGATCAGAATCAGCGATGGTAAATTGGGTTGCAGCAGCAGTGTGACCAAACACATAAAGCGCAGGGTGCCGTCGGAGAGCGCGCTGGCGTCAAAGTAGGAGTCTGACCCACGTTCGCGCCATTCTAGCCGAATGGTTTCAGGGTTAAGTGGGTTAGGGCGCAGGGTGAAATCGTCGAAGAAGGGCGCAACTTGGCGGATGATCTGCACGATGGCGCGGTAGTGATCGTTATAGCGCTCACGCAGTAAATAGAGAAAGGCTGTTAGGTTTTCGCCCTCCTCCCGTAAATATTCATTGTCATTGATAGCATTTGTTCGTTTCAACTTGGCAGTTGCACTTGTATCATGAAAATGAAAGATGCCGAATGACGAGATAACTTTAAAAATAGCTTTTATTGTTTCACTGCGGTTTAGGGGTGGGTTATCGATTTCACTTTCAGAACGTGGTTTTGTATACTGACCAACCGAAAAAGGTTTATTGCGC